>SMWY01000084.1 GCA_004356555.1 Candidatus Dadabacteria bacterium | reverse complement strand
GTCAGGTATTATACTTATTATTTTCTTCATTGCCATGCTGTAAACCTCCCAATTTTTCTAGCCCGGCTCTGTAAAGTGCCGAGCGGTTTTTACTAGATAGTCTACCATTATTTATGTCAAGCCGTTAGTTCTCTATTGTTTCTTGACAGTATCTTCTGAAACAATAGGGCAAAATATTATATCAGAGCAATATTCAATATCAAATAATAATCTAACCTAAATAAGAATCATTTGCGTTTGTAAGTGATTTAGTGGTAAAATGATTGTGTCGCCATAGGAATATAAATAATGTGATAGGAAACGTAAATGACTGAAAATAAAGATAATCTTGAGAAGCTTATTGGTCTTTCAAAGGAAAAGGGACTGAAGCTTACTCCTCAAAGGATGGTTATCTTTCGTATCTTATCTGAATCCAAACAGCATGTAACTGTGGATCAGGTTTATAAAAGAGCGAGAGTAGAATACCCTATGCTGTCTCCGGCTACTGTATACCGTAATATGGAGCAGATGGTTGAAACCGGGCTGCTTACACACCTGGAGCTGAGCGGGGCGTCTATGCGTTACGACACGAACCTGGACGAGCACCACCACTTTGTCTGCTCGAAATGCAGGATGGTCACAGACGTTTACCTGGATAATATTAAATACAGTTTGGATGAAAGTCGCTCGCAACTTGGCAAAGCCCAAATTAATTCTTTAGATCTACACCTGCAAGGAACTTGCGGGGAGTGTTTGTAAGGTCACTTTTCTTCCAATAACTTTGTGTCTTGAAACATCCAGCCGCTATAGTATATTTACAGCCCATAAATTCTTACTCTTATCCTCGTTAAAAAAGGGATTGTATTTATAACATGGAACTTCTTCTAGGCGGAAACCTATCGCTCATCATATTCTTCCCACTTTTGGGGATTCCGCTTATCATTTTTATTTCCTATCTTTACAATAACTCAGAAGAGCATATGAAAAGAGGGGTGTTAATTCTCACCCTTGTCGAATTTCTCCTTTCCATTCCTTTATTTACGAGTTTCGAGACGGGGTTTGCGGGTATGCAGTTTGTAACGAAAATCCCGTGGATGGAGAGTCTCGGAATCAGTTACCATGTGGGGCTTGACGGTATAAGTCTTTTTCTTGTGCTTCTCACCACATTTATAATGCCGATTACGATTCTGGGATCTTGGCGGTCGATTCGTAAAGGCATGCGTGGGTTCTTAATCTTGATGCTGATACTCGAGACGGCACTCATCGGGACCTTTGTAGCGCTTGATATGATCCTCTTTTTCGTTTTCTGGGAAGCGGTGCTTATACCGATGTATTTCATTATAGGAATCTGGGGGACGGAAAGAAGGATATATGCTGCGATAAAGTTTTTTATTTATACTGCATTCGGAAGCGCGCTAATGCTGATTGCGATACTCTATCTTTTCTATTTACATATTGAGCAGTTCGGCACAGCTTCTATGGATGTGCTTGATTTCTACAAGCTTCAGATACCGTTTGACGGGATACTCAGCCCTCAGGGGTTGGCGTTCCTCGCTTTCTTCTTGGCTTTTGCAATCAAGGTGCCTATGTTTCCCTTCCATACATGGTTGCCTGACGCTCATGTGGAGGCTCCAACAGCGGGAAGTGTCATTCTTGCCTGTGTGCTTCTAAAGATGGGTACATATGGATTTCTTAGATTCTTAATGCCTTTTTTCCCCGATGCAACGATTGCTTTTTTGCCCATACTTATAGCTATTGCGATTATAGGAATTATTTACGGAGCTATGGTAGCTTTTGCGCAGAAAGATCTTAAAAAACTGGTCGCATACTCTAGCGTAAGCCACATGGGTCTTGTAATGCTCGGTATTTTCGTCCTTAATCTACAGGGAGTACAGGGCGGAATTTATCAAATGATAAACCATGGGATTTCAACAGGGGCGCTCTTTATATTGGTCGGAATGATTTATGATAGACGGCACACAAAACAAATTGAAGAATTTGGCGGAATAGCGAAGGTGATGCCTATATTCGCTGCGTTTTTTATGCTTGCCACGCTCTCATCTATCGGGCTTCCACTACTGAACGGTTTTGTCGGTGAATTCCTTATACTTCTTGGAACTTTTGAGTTTAACTGGGTCTATGCAGCTCTCGGAGCTACAGGAATCATACTAGGGGCCATTTATATGCTCTGGGCTTACCAAAGAGTATTTTTCGGACCCCTTAATAAAGCTGCTAATAAAGTACTGGAGGATATAAACCTAAGGGAAATAATTGTAATCCTTCCGCTTGCGATAATGATGTTTGTGATGGGTATATACCCGAAACCTTTCCTAGAGAGAATTGAGCCATCTGTGCAGGCGTTGCTGGATGCAAAGTTTAGTTATATGGCGCCTGAAACTAAGCATGGAGACGATCAGTCTCCTGATGATGGATTCCGTCTAGTATTTCCTGAATAATATCTTCAGGTTTTATCCCTTCAGCTTCAGCTCTGAAATTTAATACAACTCTGTGTTTTAGAACGGAGGGGGCAATTGCTCTTACATCATCGGTTGTCGGAGTATATCTTCCATCCAGAACCGCTCTAGCTTTACTTCCGAGTATTAGATATTGCGAGGCTCTTGGTCCAACTCCCCAGGCCAGTCCCTTTTTTACTGATTCAGTTGTACTTGGGTCATCCGGTCTTGTGGCCCTTGCTACTTTAACCGCGTAAGAAGTTACATGGTCAGAGACCGGAACCCGGTGGACCAGGTCTTGGTATTCGTTTATTTTGGTAGAATCAAGAATCTTCCTAAGCTCGGGATTATAAGTCCCTGTGGTGGTCTTAACTATTTCAAGCTCCTCCGTGTATGAAGGGTATGTTACGTCTATCTGGAACATAAATCTGTCAAGCTCAGCCTCGGGTAAGGGATAAGTCCCTTCCTGCTCAATTGGGTTTTGGGTTGCGAATACCAAAAAAGGGGGCGCTATGGGGTAGGTCTCTCCTCCTACAGTGACTTTTTTCTCCTGCATAGCCTGAAGTAGAGCGGCCTGGGTTTTGGGGGACGCCCTGTTTATCTCATCAGCCAGCAATATATTACAGAAGATTGGGCCGTGTATGAACCTGAAAAATCTCTTATCAGATATATCGTCTTTCTCCAAAACTTCAGACCCTGTTATGTCTGAGGGCATAAGGTCCGGTGTGAACTGCACACGTTTGAATTTTAGGGTTAAAACATCTGCAAGTGTGCGGACTAGAAGTGTTTTTGCAAGCCCGGGTACGCCCACAAATAGAGAATGGCCTGACGACATAAGGGAGATTAAAAGGAGTTCTATGACTCCTTCCTGGCCTACTATTACCTTCCCGATTTCAGAAACGATCTCATCTTTAATAAGGGAGAGCTCTTTAACTTTCTGGGTATCCTCTATATTATTTTCATTATTCTGCATTCTCGGTTTCCTCGTTTAGAAGTATTTTTAGAAATTTTTCTTCCCTTTCAAGTAGTTCTGTCTGTCCCTGCTTTTCGTATAATACTATTAATGATGCGTGTACCTCAGGATCAAAGGGATTAATAGATACTGCCGTTAGATACTCTTCCTCCGCCTTGCTAAGATTACCTTCGTCTAAATATATCCTCCCCAGAATCATATGGATATCTATATGATTAGGATAAAAATCGAGTATAGGAGAAAGCACTTCCCTAGCTCTTTTAGTATCGCCTATTATATTTAATGTGGATGCGAGCCTGCTTGATATTATAGGAGAATAAGGATCGTACTCAAGAGCTTTTTCATATTCATATGTTGCCGGACTTAATCTTCCCCTTAATTTAAGGAGATCGCCCAATCTAGTGTAATCTCTAGCTTTGTTGTTATCTATATCTATCAAGTCTTCACTTCCGTCATGAGATTTTCGTTCTTTGTTTTTTATCCTGACGCCCTTAATTTTTATGTTCGGTATCTTTTCTTCGAGGTTTCTGGAGCGGAGGTCTTTTTCCCAAGAGTCATAGAATAACGGGAATTCCAGTTCTGTAACTTCCTCTATAGCGGCTTTGTAGTCGTTTGTTTCTTTAATAGAGTTAATAAGATTAATAAGAGCATCTTGTCCCCAATTATCTACTAAGTAGCTCACTATTGTTCCAGACTGTGCGAAAGCAAGCTGGGCTTCCCTTGCGCTCTCCAACATTGCAAGAGACGGGTGCATTTTTTCTATTGGGACCAGTTTGTTGTCATTAAGAGCACGAGTTAGTATCGTTTCATAAAATGGGCTTATAACCTTGCGCTCTTTTTCTTTCCACCTTTTTTCCTCATACTTAGCAATACCCTCGTGTAGCCAAACGGGCACAGTGTTCTCACTTTTGAGAAATACAAGATAGTGGACATATTCGTGAGCCAGTGTGTCTGCCCAGCTGTATCCCTTTGGCAATAGTCTGGGGGATAAAATCATAATGCGGTTAAACTTGCATATTCCTACAACCCCGGTTTTCTCCACATTTTCAGGAGGCAGAGTAGATGCCAGGGTAAAGCTCTCCAAATCCGGGTATATCTCTACTATGATCGGGTCTTCGGGATAAGTCTCAAGGTCCAGTCCTATTTCAAAACGTGATTTTTCAAGCACGTCTTTGGCATACTCAGCCAGTATTATGTCCTTGGGGTGTGCATAGCGAATTACAAAGTGCTCGGATTTAATTTCATTAAATTGAGGTCCTTCCTTTGATGCTTTCACTATATAATGCAGAAACGGAGTCTCTTCTTTTAACTCTTTGTTCTTGAGCGCTTTCTGACCGTATTCCTTAGCACCACTGTAATCACCTCTATAGAAATCTACTAATGATTTTAAATAGTAGGTTCTGTATTTTTCTTCATCTGTACCATCAATTTCAAGTGCCTGGTTAATTGAATCTGACGCGCGGGTTATTTGCCATTTCTTAATATCGTTTTCTACGCTTTCAATTAACACATCAATTTCGGATGAAAGAGCAAACGGGCTCCCGGCAACAATGTAAGCCCCTAGCATCGAGAAGAAGAGTAGTAATGCGTTTGTTCTCATTTGATTATCCTATCGTAGTACTTTTTATTAAGCTCAATGTATCCCTCGGGAGAGCCTCCCTTCATCGCTTCTAGAATTCTTTGTTTAAACTCTTTTCCTATCTGTGACTCATCGACTGCAGGTATTTCAACATATCTGTTGTCTGTTCCAATGATGCCCTGTCCATATCGCTGACCGAGCATCATTGGAACAGGAGATCCGTTACCACGGGCGCTGAGCCTCATTTGTTGAAGCATATCCTGAGCTTGTTCTTTTGCTTCCTGTAACGCTTTTAAAGCCTCATCCTGGTTTGATATTGCTTTAGATACACGCTGGCCGCGTAAGTCCTTAGATGCGTTACCCATAAAGTTCTCTGCTTCTCCTAACTTATCACCGATTTTAGGACTGAAAAATAATCCGTCTCCGCGTTCTCCAATTTCACTTGATAGATCGCCGGTTTGGCCTTGTATTTCATCTTGTCTGCCAGCCATTTTCCCAAATTGATTTTCACTATTTCCCTTTATGTTAAAACGCTCCAAATCCTTACGTATTTCCTGGGCGAGGTGCTTAGCCCTACCAATTTCTTGAGAAGCTTTAGCTAAATTACCGATATTGAGACTACTCATTTCGTTAAGCCCTTTGGTGCTTTCTTCGATGCTCTTAGCGTTTTTACTCGCTTCTATATAGTTCATGTCCTTAAGCCAATTATTAAGCTGTTCAGATTTCTCAATCATTTTCTCAACCAAATAAGCACCCTCAGGATTTGCTTCTCCAGGAGATTCGTTTGCTATCTTTGCCCTTGCCTGTTTTAGGTTGTTGATTAGTTCTTGTACCTTTATCTTTTCATTCTCAATAAATTCGCGGAGATTATCTCTAGGTGAATTCGGGTTTTCCAATAAATCTTTTTTAAGTTCCCCAGTTTTATCTTTCAGAGAAGTCTCCTCTTTCTCAATGTCCTCAATTCGTGATATTAGCTCGTTAAGTTTTGAAATTTCTTTTGCCATCATTGAAGAGCCGAAAGACTGCATACCGTTTTCAAGGGATGCCATCATATTTTGAAGACTTTGAGTAAGACTCGACAGCATCTCCAGTGCTTGATCAATATCACCTTCCCGGGCGAGCTTAGAGATTTGATTCAACTGTGTTTGAAGATTCGTAGCCTCAAAGGCGTCCTGATTTAAAAAGCCTTCCTGTATGTCGCCGTCAAGTCCATTTATTTTTTTGGCGAGTTGGGACATTAGGTCTCTAATTTGGTTAAGCTTCTCCTGAATTAGTGCTTCTAACTGCTCGTTGCTACCTTCATTTAATTGTTTTAATAGTTCTGATAGCTCATCGTATTCATTAAGTAAATCTTTACTCGAACGCAGCGAGTCCATTAACTTATCTCCCTTGAGCATAGAATCTAAAAGAAGTATATCGTCTTCAAACTCGTTAATTTCCCTTTTCATCAGCCGTCCTAATCTGCCAATATCCAATTTCGCAAAAGACTCTATAAGATATTTTCTTTCATCTAAGAGTGTCTTTATTCTTAATTCCATGTTGGATAAACCGACAAAATAGGTAAAGTCAGAATATTCATCCTCTTTCATACCCGCTATTGTTATATCCAGGGTTCCTATTGCGTGTTCGATCTTTTGAGTAAGCTTTTTCTGTATCTTAAGCACTTGACGTATGTCAATCACCCCGGGTTCGGATTTGGAGTTTCCAGTGCTCTCCATACTTCTGGCGGGATTTCTCTTATTGGCGATGTTGATTTCATCCCCTAGTATATTTATAAGTTCTTCCATGAGTTGCTCAGCATAGACGAGAGTCTCTTTATGCTTTAATCGGGCGTCTTTGAGTTTAATAGTGATCGCGTTTGAGACCCCAACTTTTGGTCCTGAAATTGTATCGTTGTCATACGCCAGTACTCTGAGTTTTATTGTGTCGCCATCGGCGGGGTTTATTCCGCTCGGACCCCAAGAGAGCTTATCCTTTATTGCACTTGTTTCTTGTTCTTTCTTTGCTATTGGTATATGGGATTGACCTCTTTCATTTTCCCATGTGAGCACCAATTTTGAAATACCAAAATCATCCTCTGCTTCATAAAAAATATCGATTTTTTCCTCGGAACCAAGCTCGACGGTCTCTCCCATAGGGCTACTTATGGAGACGCTGGGTTCTTTATCTTCTTCAGTATTAATTCTATAAGTTTCTGATATGAGGCCGGTTGAAGTTTCTTTGATGGTAAAGCTTCCGCTTCCAAGCACTGTGAACCCGGCTTTAATTCTTCCGTCTGACATGCTTACGGGCACCGAAACCCCATTTTCCACTATGAGCGAGCCTTTTTCAAAAGAGTTAAGGGGCTTGGCTTCAAATGTGATTTCGGTCCCCTTAATTGCCTTTACATTGCCTCTCGTACCTTTGATCTTCTGAGTAGGGAGGTTGATGTACTCAGGATACTTTAGAGTTATCTCTATATCTGCGAGTTCAAGATGCGAGCCTGTGTTTGGAGGAGTCACATGAAAGCTCAATAAGTAACTCGGGAAATTTCCGGGAATAAATATCGTGATTAATGAGGCAAAGATAGCTGTTCCTATTAGTAGAATTAAATATCTTTTAAGATTCCTTATTGGATAAAAGGACTTGAGATCAAGGACATCGAGTTTATTAATGATTTTGTCAATGTGAGCTAGGGCGAGGTTTTGAGATGTGCCTAATATCCTTGAGTTATGAATGTTATTATCCTTAAGCTCAATTGCATTTAAGGTGTCTTCTCCCAGGCCCGGAGCAATATTATCAAGTTCTCCTAATACGCCCTTTGTTCCGGCCTCTCTTAGTAAAGGAATTACTAGAGCCTTGATTACTATCAGGATTAAAGACATGACGGTAATGATTTTTAAAAGTGTGTAGTAAATGGGGTTGGAATATAGAAGTGATAGAAGAGAAGCCAGACCAAGGCAAATAAAAATGGTTAGGGCGAATATGGATGAGCCTTTAAGAAGCAAATATTTTTTCTTCTTTTGTATAAGACTCTCTACTAAGGCATCTAGTCTACTTCGGGAGTCAAAGCTATCCATTCATATAAAATATTACCTCACACACTTATACATTGGAAGTTGTACAGTATGCTCACTATGCTATCCTATTGAGTCTTGAAGGCATGTATCATAGGCGCTAATGGGATTTAAAAAACTTTTAACAAAAAAGATGGAATTCTCAGCTTCACACCGTTATTGGAACCCCGGGTGGAGCGAAGAGAAGAATATATCAGTCTTTGGCAAATCGGCAGGCCCTTACGGTCACGGCCATAACTATAGCCTAGAGCTAACTGTAGAAGGGGAGGTTGATGCCGAGACAGGAATGATAATTAACCTCTATGAGCTTAAGTCGGTTATGAAAGATGTGCTTAGGGGCTTTGATCATAAGCACTTAAACGATGATAATCCTCATTTTAAGGACCTAGTTCCAACAACTGAGAATATAGCGCGCGTGCTTTGGGATTTGCTGGAGGAAAAGCTAGAAGATAATCCCAGATGCTCGCTTTATAGGGTCAGACTCTATGAAACACACGATTTGTACGTTGATTACTGGAGGAAGTAAAAATTAAAGAATTTGTGAGCCTTACAAAAACTTATCGTTTCTCTGCAGGACACAGACTCTACATTAAAGAGTTGTCCGAAGAAGAGAATTTTAGGATATTTGATACTTGCTCAAATCCCAACGGTCATGGGCATGATTATTATGTACATGTAAAAGTAGCGGGGGATATAGACCCGGAGTCGGGAATGATTCTTAACTTACAGGAACTTGATGAAACAGTGAATATCGTAATTGATGAGCTTGATCATAGGCGGCTCGATATTGAAGTCCCATACTTTGAGGTGAATCAGCCTACAGGTGAAAATATAGCTAAATATATGTGGGAGAGGATTAAACCTGATCTCGGTGATAAATTGATACATCTAAAGCTGAGTGAGACTTCTAACAGCTATTTTGAATACTATGAGGAGGATAACTATCCCTATGAGCGTTAAAAAGGCTATAAAAGAAATTTTACTTTATATAGGTGAAGACCCCAAGAGAGAAGGGCTAAGAGATACTCCTGCTAGGATGGAGAAGATGTTTCAGGAAGTAACTTCCGGATATCAAGTAGACCCAAAAGAAGTGATAAACGGAGCTATATTTCATATAAAATATGATGAGATGGTAGTTGTAAAGGATATAGAGTTTTACAGTCTTTGCGAGCACCATATGCTTCCTTTTTTCGGCAAATGTAATATTGCTTATATCCCTAACGGAAAAGTGTTAGGGCTAAGCAAGCTTCCTAGAATAGTTGAGGTATTTTCACGCAGGCTGCAGATACAGGAGCGAATGACTGTTCAAATAGCTGATTTTCTTGAAAAGGAGCTTGATCCTCAGGGCGTTGCCGTAGTAGTGGAAGCCTATCACCTTTGTGTGGCTATGAGAGGAGTTAAGAAGTCCGAGGCAAATATGCTTACCAGTTCGATGAGGGGTGCGTTCAAAAAAGACGAAAGGACCAGAGGTGAGTTCTTAAGCTTTATAAGCAGGAATTTGAAATAAATTATGTCTAGTAAGCTTTATGGCCAATTTGTATGTTATAGATGATTTTTAGTCTAACCAAGATATAATATATTCTTATCAGATTGAGGATAACAATAGAATAGATGCTAAGAATAGTAGTTTTAGGGATTAGTCATAAGACAGCTCCTGTAGAAATCAGGGAGCTTTTTTCTTTTTCACAGGAGAGCCTTGAATCAGGAGTAAGGCTGCTTCGTGAAAAGGATCATATTGAAGAATGTGTGATCCTCTCAACTTGTAACCGTGTTGAGATATACGCAGTGTCTGAAAATGTTGAATTATGCCTTGAAAGTATGAAAGGATTCCTGTCTGAGTTCCATGGTGTACCCCAAGAAACGTTCTCTCCCTATATCTATTATTCAATCGGTCATATGGCCGTGAGGCATCTTTTTAAAGTAGCTTCAAGTATTGATTCTATGGTTGTTGGGGAGCCGCAAGTGTTGGGTCAGGTCAAGGAATCTTATAAGATTTCGGCGGGGCAAGGAACGACAGGCTTAATCCTTAACAGGCTTTTCCATACTTCGTTTTTTGTTGCCAAAAGGATAAGAACGGAAACCGGCATCGGATCACATGCAGTGTCAATCAGCTATGTCGCAGTTGAACTAGCCAAAAGAATTTTTGATGATCTGTCCAAAAGGTCGGTGATGCTTGTTGGTGCCGGAGAGATGGCAGAGATTGCTGCCAGGCACCTTATTAAAGCTGGAATAAGTGATTTACTAATTGCAAGCCGCCAATTTGAGAACGCTAGGGCGCTTTCTGAAAAGCTAAATGGTAAACCTATAAATTTTGAAGAGGTCTTTTATCACTTAAAAGACGTAGACATTGTAATCACGGCCACTGGATCACAGGATTTTATTATCAAACCCCATCATGTTAAAGAGGCACTTAAGCTCAGAAATAATGATCCTATGTTCTTGATTGATATAGCAGTGCCTCGCGATATAGATCCCAGGATTGAAGATATTGCCGATATTTATCTATACAATATCGATGATTTGAAAAACGTGTCTGATGAAAACATCAAAACACGACAGGATAATTCACATAAAGCAGAGGAAATCATACTGGAAGTGGAGAGGTCTTTTGAGACATGGCTTAGCGGCCTAAAGGCTGTACCCGCGATAATAGGTCTTAAAAAGAGATTTGAAATAATTAAGGACAGGGAACTTGAGAAAGCTCTTGAAAAGCTTGAGGGTATTTCAGAAAAAGACAAGTATATTATTGAACTTATGGCTTCTCGAATCATAGGCAAGATACTGCATAATCCCCTAACAAATCTTAAAAAAGAGGCTTCGACTTCCCTCGGAGCGCTCTATGTAGATTCTGTCAAAAGGCTTTTTGATCTCGAAAATGAACTCCTGCTCTTGGAAGAAGAGGAAGATGAGGCGAGCCTTCAGGATTGGAACTAGGGGAAGTAAGCTTGCTCTCTGGCAGGCTAATTTCATAAGTAATCTTATCTCAGAAAAGTACCCAGAATTACGCACTGAAATACAAATTATAAAAACTACAGGCGACACTATGCTGAGTTCACCCTTGTCTGAGATCGGAGGCAAAGGAGTGTTCGTTAAAGAAATAGAGGACGGACTACTATCTCAAAAAATAGATATCGCTGTCCACAGCATGAAAGACCTTCCCACTATACTTCCTGAAAGACTATGTATTGGTGCTGTAGCAAAAAGACACGATCCGAGAGATGTCCTGTTATCAAAAAAAGGGCTAACCCTATCTCAGCTCCCGGAGGGCACTAAAATAGGCACAGGGAGTTTAAGAAGAGCATCACAGCTCCTTCATTATCGCCCCGGTTTTAAAATCGTTTCTATAAGAGGAAATGTTGATACAAGAATAAGGAAATTGAGAGAGAGTGACGAATATGATGCGATTGTGCTTGCAATGGCCGGTCTTGAGAGATTGGGGCTAGGTGAAGAAGTAACAGAGATTATAGATCCAGAGGTAATGTTGCCTGCGCCCGGACAGGGAATAATTGCAATTGAGTGTAGGGAAGAGGATATCGAGACAATGGATATCCTAAGAGCGATTAACCACAATGAGACTGAACTTCAAGCGATTTCTGAAAGGGCGTTTCTTCTAAAGTTAGGTGGCGATTGTAACGTGCCAGTAGGCTGTTATGCACTTTTGAGAAAGGAATCTATAAAATTAAGCGGCATAATTTCTTCCCCTGATGGTAAGGTGATTATTAAGAAGGAGGCCTATGGTTCTAGAGATGAAGCACAGCAACTTGGCGGACAACTGGCCGAGCTGGTATTAGCTGACGGCGGGGATAAAATACTAGAAGAGCTAAGTCATTCCTAAAAATTAGTTTCACATAAATAATTTTGCACACAATCATTATTTCTTTTTACTTTTCATGGTAGTATTTAAGCCCATAAGGAGCGGGCCGTGTTATCACAAAATCCTTCCGAAGTTTATTTTGCATTCTTAGATGTCGAGACCACCGGGCTTGACCCAGTTTCAGGCGATAAAATATGTGAGATTGCGGTTATTAAAACCATTGACGGCCAAGTAGCCGATGAATTTGTCACAATAGTAAATCCCGGAAGAAATATTTCTGAAAGAGCCATATCTATTCATGGTATAACCCAGGTTATGGTTAATCGAGCGCCATTATTTAGAGATATCGCAAAGGATCTTCTGGATTTTCTAAATGACACAGTAATTGTGGCCCATAACGCTAAATTCGATCTCGAATTTCTGAGATCTGAGCTTAAAAACCTGAACCAGTCTTTGCCTGAAAATGAGGTGATAGATACCCTTGGAATTGCCAGAAGATATTATTCATTTCCAAGTAATAGTCTTGGGGAAATTGCCAGGTATATTGGGCTGCCTATTGATGAGGAACACCGTGCTCTTGCCGATGTCACAACCACCAAAGACATATTCGAATATTTTCTTAAGGATTTAGAAAGAAGAGGGATCAGGCTAAAAAGGTTAAAAGATATTCTTAAACTTCAGGGCAAATCTGTAGAGCTTCAAACCACAAATGAACTTGTATTACCCACTGAGATAGAGCAGGCTCTAAGGGATAAGGGCAAGCTCGAGATTAAATACCTTTCGGCTTATAAAGAGGAAACTTCCGTCAGGGTTATAGAGCCTTTTGATATAAGCGTCAGTAAAGCCAATACATATATACACGCCTACTGTCACCTAAGAAAAGAAAGGTGCACATTTCGGTTAGATAGAATTTTGGGCATAAAGGTTTTAGCTTAGTGGTTCCTAATTTAAGTTAGACTTCATGCTCGGTATTATCTGAAGTTTTAGACCCGTTGGTTCCCGTATCATCTGAGTTGCTATCCTCTTTAGATGGCACAGTTCCAGTTTTTTCTGAGCTATCAGAACTCGCCGTATCATCTTTGCTAAGATCTTTTCCGGAGTCTGAGTCTGGTATTTTCCCCAATTCTAAATTTAGATCAATGATTTCCGCTTCTAATCTTTTTGATCCAGCAATTAGCTTTTGGTTTTCAATCCTCAGGTCATTAATAAATGATTTAAGGTTAGCGATATACTTGTCCAACGCTTCGCTGTTTTGTTTGATCTTATCAAGCTCTTCCTGTGTTTGTTCCAGGCTGTACTTGGTGGTCTCAAACTCTTCTTTTTTTGTTTTACTCTCACATCCTGTCAGGAACGAAACCGACATCATTAGTGTGATTACCAAAAATAGTGCGCTTAACTTTTTCATTTTTTTGTACTCCTCCTAATTGATTCTCTTATTGCTAATTTAATCTATATTTATTGAGAGTACTTGTCAATAAAATTTATTAAACTATCGTAACTTATACATAAAACTTGACAGTAGGTCGATATTCCAATACCATATTCTCCCTACTCTGACGCGGGGTGGAGCAGCTTGGTAGCTCGTCGGGCTCATAACCCGAAGGTCGCAGGTTCAAATCCTGCCCCCGCTACCAGTAATTTCAGTAACTTACGCCTCTTCTGAATTACCTCTCTATGGCATTGTCAGTGGATTTGTCAGTAAGTGGGGGAGAAAAGTAAACTGACAAGCTTTCAACTGTTTCTTTTAATGACTGTTCTGGATGAGCATATCTCATAGTCATTTGAAGACTTGAGTGTCCTAAGATATTACTCACAGCGACTATATTGCCAGTAACCTCATTCATTCTTGTACCTGCAGTGTGTCTAAGGTCATGAAACCTTAAGCCTTTTATTTCAGCCTTCTTTAATGCTAATTTGAATGCTCGGTTTAGGGAATCTTGTCTTTTGTAGGGTGTACCTTTTGAATTGAGGAAGACATAATCATTACGTGAACTCTTTAACTTTAATTCTAAAAGCATTTTTCTCATGAAAGAGCTTACTGGTATTCTCTTGATTTTCTTGCTTTTGTTGTTTTCTATTTCTACAGTAATAATATTTCTTTCGAAATCCACACTATCCCATTTTAAGCTAATAATTTCGCCTTTTCTCATTCCAGTATATAGGGCAGTAATTATTATGTTTCTAAGGTACGGCTCGCACGCTGCAAGCAGCCTTTTTTCTTCTTCAATAGACAATACTCTTTGTTGTTGATTATTCAATGTTAAAAGACCTGCTCTCGATACTGGATTTTTACCATAAAACTTCTCCCATCTATCGGCAAGATTGAATAAGTATCTGAATACCTCAAGCTCACGGTTTACTGTAGCTGGAGCTACCTTCTTGAGCCTTGTAGATTTGTATGAATCTATATCTTGAGGTTTAATCTCCGATAATTTCACTTTTCCGAAATAGTCT
>SMWY01000010.1 GCA_004356555.1 Candidatus Dadabacteria bacterium | reverse complement strand
GAATTTGTCAATAAGTAAATTTACAAAATTGTAAATTAGGAGGGTGCCGTGGATCACAATAACGAGATTGGAAAGAGGTTAAAGCTTGTAAGAGAGGCACTTGACCTCACTCAGGAACAATTTGGAAAAGAGATTGGGAAATCATTAAATACAGTAAATAGTTGGGAGGCTGGCAAAACCCGCCCGCCCGATCACTTCATGAAAGTGATAGAAAAGATATACAATATCAGCCCCAAATGGCTCCGCCGTGGGCAAGGGGATATGTTTCTGCCTGACATTTCAGGCTTAATGGGTGGGGGCGATATGCTCGAGATTAATATATGGGAGCTTGCTGGAGCGGGTAACCCGCTTGTGTCCGTTGACGCAGAGCCCATAGAAAGGGTCACCCTCCCCTCTAAGATGGTGCGCAACTATACAAATGGTTTTAAGGTCGAGGGAGACTCTATGTATCCCACCATTGTAAACGGCGCTTATGTAGGATTTGATCCGAATGATAAGAAAGTGGTGAGTAACGGTATCTACTGCCTTAACCTTCCCTACGAGGGCTATGTCGTAAAACGCCTTGAGATCAAACCGAACGAAATCATTATTAGAAGCGACAATAAAATGGTGGACGACTACTCTATACCGCTTGACGAAATGAGTCAGAACCTTATAGTCGGCCGCGTCCGCTGGATCTTCCAGAATGTGTGAGAGATGCTATTATTATATTCGTCAAATTGAGATAAATTATGAAGAAAGTTGAGTACAAAGGTCATGCATTCATAAACAAACTTGGGGGTTCCAATGCAAACGACTGGTTACAGTATAAATGTGGACACTGTTCAAAAGAAGTTTCTGGTGCCGTAGTATGCACTGTTAAGCTAGAACCGGGCTGTTTTTTACGATGGCTCAATTGTCCCGAATGTGGCAATCCATCCGCTCAAGATGCTGAAGGCAATATTCATCCTGGCTCCTTGTTTGGGCCAACAATTCAGGGTCTTCCAGATGACGTCAATTCAGCTTACGAAGAAGCTAGAAGAACTATGTCTGTGAATGCTTATACATCTTGTGAATTAATATGCAGAAAAATACTCATGCACATAGCTGTTAATAAAGAAGCTAAAGAAGGTGAAAAATTTGCTTATTACATTGACTATCTTGAGAAGAAACAATTTATTACTCCTAATATGAAGTCTTGGGTTAATTTAATAAGAACAAATGCAAACGAAAGTACACATACTCTGGCTTCCCCCGATGAAAATCGTGCTGAAAGCACTCTATTATTCACAGCGGAGCTCCTAAGAATTGTTTATGAGATGGAATATTACGTATCTAAATATGTTCCAGAGAGTGAAGATACAGATAAAACAGAAGTATGAAACGAAAATAATCTCTTTCGCATTTCCCAAAACAACAAAAAACTTTATTTCAAATCCTAAAACTCCATTCCCATTTCATCTTTATGCTGTAAACTAAACGCCAATGAGCGCACAAGTATGGTTTTACGAAAAAGATAAAAAACCCTCTGGCCCCGTATCCGAAGAAGAGCTCTGGGAGTTATTAAATACCGGCGAGATCACAAAGGACTCTCTTGTATGGAAAGAGCCTATGGAAAAATGGCTCCCCTTTTCAGAAGTGCAGGAGTTGAGAATCCCGCCCAGACCCAAACCTCCTCCCATGCCCGAACCCGAGGAAGTATCAGTATCAGAGGACCCTTCATTCAAGACGCCCTCAGCTCCTGAAGATAAAGAAAAAGAAGAGACCTACGAGCATGTAGAGAAAGTAGTTTTTAAGACTCCTGAGTATCAAGGCGGCGAGACCACTACAATTGACGCGGAGTATGAAGAAGTAGACCAGGTACGCCCGTGGGTAAGGTTCCTCGCAAGGATGACTGATTACTACATATTTTCTATGCTGGTTTCGATACTAATAAGCCTTCTTTTCCCGGACTTTATGGAGCAAATGTCTGAAATGATAACTCAGCAAATATCTGTTCAAGATTCTGAAGCTGCTGGAGTGCAAAGTATATTGTTTGTGGTAATAGTTAGGATTGTAGTCACTTTTATTTGGGTATTTATCGAAGCCTATACAATAAGTAAATACGGCACCACTTTCGGCAAAAACTTGCTCGGCACCAGAGTGCTCGATAAAGACGGTGAGCTTCTACCCTACGACCGTTCGCTTAAGCGCAGCTACGGCGTCTGGCTTAAGGGCATGGGTGCAGGATTCATACTAATCTCCTGGGTCACAATGCTGTTCGGATATCAGATGCTCAAAAGGGATGGGGTTAACTCATGGGATAAAGATGCGGACTCAAAGATAGTACATTCATATTTCAGTACCAGAAGGCTCTTCATTATATTAGGTTTCATCTTCGTTATTGAGATTTTTGCACTCAGATCTGTAATTTAAACCTGTCAATTACAAGATACAAATGCTCACTTCCACTACGATATGCGGCCAAGGATATACCGGAGACCCTTTTTTTATATTCCGTGCATCAAACTTCCGATCACCCATCATAATAAAGAACTAACTTAAGATTCACATTGAACTCTGAATGAGCCTGTGATAAGTTACGAATTAGAGCCATGCAAAAAACCACAGTCGGTATATTGATATATAACAACGTCGAAGTTCTCGATTTTACTGGCCCCTATGAGGTATTCAGCGTAACCAGGCTCAAGAACAAACCTGAGTTTACAGACCCCTCCCCGTTTAAGATACTACTGATATCCGAATACCCCCGCCCGGTTAGTGCAATGGGCGGAATGAAGACAATCCCCGATCACACTTTTGAGGACTGTCCCAAGCTCGACATACTAATAGTCCCCGGAGGCCTGGGAGAGCGCACTGAGCACGAAAACCACGTCATACTCCATTTCTTACGCTCAAGGGCCAGGAAAGTAAAAACTCTAGCCTCAGTCTGTACCGGAGCGTTTTTCCTTGGAAAAGCAGGGTTACTCAACGGCAGGAAGGCGACGACCCATTTCCTATCTCTCGGACGAATGAGGGACTTATTCCCAGAAGTAGATGTAATAGAAGATGAGCATGTTGTAGAGGACGCAGATATATTCACCTCCGCAGGGATTTCGGCAGGGATAGACATGGCGCTTCGGGTCGTAGCGAAACACTTCGGAGAGGACACCGCCCGCTTAACCGCCCGTGAGATGGAATACCCCTACCCCGAGAACAACAAAAGAAAAGTTAGTATTAAATAATGTAGGTTATAGAGGGAATACACATAACCGCACTGGATTTTTTATCTTGCATATCATTTCATTCCTCAACATAATATATCCCTAGGTATGAGAAACGAAAGATTCCGGAGGCCCTACCAAATATGAGAGAACTTACCTTAATTTTGCTGACCTTATTAATATTTTCAGCCTGCTCATTATGGGACAAACCCGATGTCAGAAAAGCAAAATGGGGTATGACTAAAGAGCAGGTAAAGAAAGTTGAAAATGCCGAACTCGTAAAAGAAGGTGATGGAATACTCACATATAGAATCGGGGGCAAAGCCAGTCCTATGAAAGTTGAATTAGCTGATGTAGTTGAAATTGATGAGGAAGAGGAAGTAACACCGCCTGAGGTTGAAAGTATCGGTTACGAGTACGACCTGCTATATGTATTTGGCGAGAGGGGATTAGGAATGGTCGTAATACACTTACGAGAATCACTAGATGAACCGGGCCATTACCTTGAACTATTTAAACAAAGGACAAATATACTAACGAAACAGGTAGGCGAGCCCGCAAAAGGCGTTGCTTCATATAAGGATCATCAGGTAAAGGCCAACCCTTACGAAGACCCGGCTGCAATATGTAAAGGCGAGCACGGGCTTCAGCACATCTGGCCGACTGAGGATAAGAGAACTAACGTCACTCTGGAGCTAGACCAAAATAAGTTTGCGCCCGAGCCCGACTGTAATTTATCAATTTTCTATGAAAGTGTTGAGATTCCGGTCGACCAGAAGCTATCAGAGCAGCTTCACGAAGTGCTTTGAACTATAGGCACCATTCTCGATTTATTAGTATTTGATAAATCTATCCTAAATATCCGTGTTAGTAGTTTTTTTATAATAGTATACAACCGAAAAAAGCGAGTATAAGAAAAAGCCCCGCGTCCCTTATCCTCTTCAAGAAAAGGGGACACGAGGCATTATAAACTTTTTTAGATACTCTGAAAATGTCGCCTCAGCTGGATTATATCAAATCTAATATATTTATACAAAGAACTTTATTTGTTTTATTTTTTTGATAGTACCTACTCGTCTACAGTTTCGTCCAAGCATATCTGCAGGGCAGTTAACAAATATGAGATATAATTTACAGTGTTAATTCTGAAACCTTTTTGGTATTCTTATTGTTTATATGATTAAAACCAATATTCGGAGGCTTTATATGAAAAGATTAATGATATTACCACTTTTACTTGTTATGTTAGTCAGCTTGTCGGCTGATGCAAAGGGCTGGGGCAAAAGAGACTGGCAATGGTGGCAAAATGAATCGATCGTTACTGAGCTAAATTTGTCTGAAGACCAGGTAACAAAAACAAATGAGATTTCAACTAAATTTGATCCGATACTTAAAGAGGCAAATGAGAATTTCATTGAGAAGAAAACCGCATTTAGGGATGCCCAATCCAACCCCGACGACAGCAGAGGCGATGTTATCAAGTCATTTGACTCGATGTGGGACTCCAAATATAAAATGAAGAGAATCAAGCTTGATAGAGAACTCGACATGAAAGAGGTACTAACCCCGGAGCAGGTAACAAAACTAGGTGAAATCAAAAAAGAACATAAAGAAAAAATGATGAGAAAACATCATAAGATGATGGATAAGAAATCCGACAAGAAAAAGAACTAAAACATGCCTGGGGGCATACAACATGCGTGCCCCCTTTTTAATAATATTTGTAGCAGCACAGGAAATTTCCCCTATACTTTTCTTTATGGCAAAACCGGACTTAAAACCAATATTTACAGTAGTAGCTCTCACCATATTGTTCATATTAAATCCCACTTATGCATTCTCAAAAGATATTACTAAGCAGGTGATCAATGAGACGCCTTTAGACGAACAAATTACATTTTTTTGTTTGATGTACTGTATAGGAAACGAGCGCAAGGGAACTCTAAAGTCCGTAACAGTAAACCCGACTGCAAACAACAACCGATACACTGTGCGCGGTAAGGCGGCTTTATTAAATCGTCAGGTAATGCGTAGCCCTCTAAAATTCACAGTGTATGACCAAACTGTTATTGTTAACGCAATCGGGACTTTAAACTCTGAGAATTGCGAGCTCCGGGTTGATGACGTCATAGTCGAAAATGACTTTCAGAACATTGTTACAAACCTTCTCAAAAGCCAGAGCGATGTGATAGGAAAGGTAGTAGTAGTCCCCAATTGCAAAAAGTTTCTCAACTAGCGGGCATGTCCAGGACGCATTGTGTCTTCATATACAATTTATTACTACCTATTTTAGTTTGCAAATATTAGCTCGTTTTCGAGAACCGCTCTTTTGTATAGAGTTTTCCATTTATATTATATATAGTTTAGTTTGTAGTATCTAAACTCAGGAGGTATAAAAATGTCACGTAACGTAATATTGATTGCAATTATAATTGTAGTCGCCGCGTATTTCTATATGAATTCCAAGGATAAAGAGGAACAACAGGTAATAGAGCCTGAAACTAGCAACCAGGTAATAGAGCCTGAATCTAGCAACCAGGAAGTAAAGCCTGAATCTAGCAACCAGGAAGGAAGTGCTCAGAGAGAAGCCCCTTCCATAAATCTGGAGAGCGATGAACTAATAGAAAACCTCGTTAAAGAAGGAATCATATCTAAAATAGAAGAGGACGGCGACACACCCAAGGTCTACATTTCTGCAGATTTTTACAGAATTCCCGACGTAGACAAATGGGCGATCATGGATGTATTATACAAAAACTTCAAAACGAATAACCCGGCAGTGACTAATTTTACAATGTATGATGCCAAATCTGGGGATATCGTTGCAACTTATGGGAATAAGGGCCAAATACGTAATTAAGAAGTTTAAAGATTATGGGACACTTAAAAAAGCGTAAACACCGTGGTAATAGTAAAGGTAGTACAGGAATTTCAGAGAGAGGCAGAAAAAAAGCCTTTTGGCTCCTCATAATACTGGGTGTAGCAGTAATGCTGGTGTATGCTCTCTCATTTCAGGATGCGGAGGATTCTGAGTTCATAGAGGAGACCCAACCTCAAAACGGCCAGCTAGAAACCACAGAATAGAAAGGGTCTGCTTTTACTTAACTGTATAGAGCTTATTTGCTATTTGAAAGTTTAAAATTCCATTTCAACTAATTAGTTGCTTAGAAACAGCACGCTCAGCACGTAGCTGTGACTGCGGCATAGACATGGCTATGCTTTAATTAACACTTAGGATAAAATATGTATTAAATGTTAAATCCACAGATACTCAATATCGGAATGTAATTCAGTCTAATACGGGATTATTAACAAAGCATAAGATGGAAAAGAACTCAATCACACTGGGCGACATAGTTTTAACAGTTGAGGAAATCAACATAGTTATAAGTGGTGATATCATTTGCACTTTTCATCTCAGCCATAAGGGTGAGCCCAAGAATATACTGGTCGAGTTATACAGCGAAGTAAGCGAAGACCGGCTTGAAGTGCTCTGCAAAACTAAATTAACCGCTAGGCGGTTTGAGATATTCTCCCGCTTCTTGTATATGTTCGAGCAAAATATAATTAGGTTCTTTCAACAATTAACCCAAGGCACAACACCATTTATGTTTAAAGACAATTAAGTGCGCTTAATGCGCCCTCGTTCTATTTTTTTGAAACTCTCAAGCTATACGGAACTCTTCTTCTCTATTCTAATTAAGAAATTTCGGTAATTAGCTGAAATTTCTAAGACATTATATAAAACTAACAATGTGTATGCTTCCGGAAGCATATATATACGTTTCTAAAAACTGTTATGACATACTGTGTATAGCCACTTTGTTTCCTTCGGTATCTAGAAAATAAGCGATAAATCCATAATCGCCAATACTCATTTTATCCACCAACACTGTTCCACCAGCGGCTTCTACTCTAGATAGAGGCACGGAAAGATCTTCTCCACCGTTTAGATAAACCGTGGCGCCCTCGGCACTGGGTTTATAGTCAGGTCCCTGGACAAGCGCCCCTGAAGCCACGCCGGGCTCAAATGGAAACATCGACATCTTATTCGGACCCATTTCATTATCTATTAACTTCACGTCGAATACTTTGGAGTAAAACTCCTTCGCTACAAGAAAATAATAAATTCTAGTCCAAATGAGTGAGTAATATAGTCTTTGTATCTGGGGTTTCACGCTATACTTCATCAAAAAAGGGGTGGTAAAGGACTTCACCGCTAATTCCATCCTCTTTGGCAATAAAGGGGAATAAAAGGCTTAACAACTCCTATTAATTTATCCACCAGCCTTGCTTCGGCATCTGTTTCAAAGACTTGAGAGTTAGTTTCGTGAATATATCCAATGTCCTCTGGTTTTTCCGGAGCTATGTGAATCATAGATTATATTGTTTCCGAATTAAAAAAAATTGCAGTGCATACAACATTACATATATTCCTAGGAGAGCTAGAGTGCGTTTATATTAATTTCTCAAAAAAACACTCATAAGTTTATAAAAGTTAGGTACAATTATCGGGATTCAATTACTACTAAGAGGAGAGACGCACATTGAGAAACTATATAAAGCTACTATCGGTCATTACAGTTATATTTTTTATGTACTCTTGTTCCAACGAGCAAAAGCCTAAGGAACAAAATGATAAACTTCCCCCTAAGTCAGAAGAGGTTAATAATGAAAAGGCTGAGGGAGCAGATCCTGAGGCAGTGGAAAAATATGATTTCAGACTTGCCAAGTGGGGGATGTCGAAGGAAGAGGTCATGGAAAGTGAACGGACTGAGCCGGTACTAAAATCGGATAACACTCTTGACTACAGCATAATTATGATGAAGATGCAGACACAGATCGGATATACATTTAAAGATAACGAACTCATTCGAGCAGGATTTTTCTTCCTTACTAAACCCGAGACAAAAAATGAATATATAGATAACTATGTGAAGATTAAAGAGGAGCTTATAAAAGTTAATGGCGAACCAGTTGTTGATACTATAAAACAAAAAACCCCATCTAAAAAAATCGACCCCTTCAATATAGGCCAGGCCGTTTGTGACGGTGACATGATATACGCCTCGCAGTGGGACCTCCCAGGAACCGCCATACAGCTTGTTTTAAGAGGGGAGGACTCTGAGTGCATACTCACTATCCTCTACTTAAGCGAGGAAGGGATGCGTCAAAGGCTAGAGGATAGTTTGAAAAAGCAAGAATCGTAAGATCTTCGCCGTCTGTAGTAATTTAGTAAGATCCTCTAATTAACGGGGATCAGGCACTCGGGAGCGTCATTTTTGGGAGAGTTCACAATTGTAGAGACTTTGTAACATTCCATTTCCTGAGCAGGATAAGGCTTCAAAAGGGTAAGTACAGATTTTGAATCTGTGATCTCGGGATCAAGCCACCTGGCTTCATCGCTCTCCCTTAGAATAACCGGCATACGGCTGTGAATAGGCTCCATTAGCTCGTTAGGTGAAGTTGTTATGATAGTAAAGGTCCAAAGAGGCTCGTCTCCCTTTTCCCATAGGTCCCAAAGACCCGCGAAGGCAAAGGGCTCGCTCGATTTAAGTCTAAAATAGTAGGGGATTTTTGTTTTCTTGCCGGGTTTATGCCATTCGTAAAAGCCATCTGCAATCACAAGACACCGCCCATTTTTAAGCGGACCCCTGAAACTTGGTTTTTCTTCAATCCCCTCGGATCTGGCGTTTATCATCTTGTACCCTATTTTGGGATCCTTGGACCAGTGCGGTACAAGCCCCCATTTCATCATACGAAGCATACGCCTGTCTTGATTAACGATTAAAACCGGGTGCTCTTGAGAAGGAGCTATATTATAGCGGGGCTCAAGCAAAACTCCGCCTGGTGGATTATCAAACCCAAAGCGTTTCCTGAGTTCTTCTTTGGCGCTCTTCCTAACAAACCTGCCGCACATACAATCACTCCCCTATGAGGAGTCCCTTTCTCCCAAAGGTACCTATCTCGTTCCCGGTATCCTCATCAAATATGGTAAGCACATCAACTCCCCTATCCTCTGTAATGAAGTAATACCAGACTACGTTCATGAGTGATGCCTGCTCATCCAGTGTGAGCAGATAAAAAGGCTGCATCACATATATAAACGGCTCCCCTCTTGGGTTTTCAATTCTGGAAGCAAGACCTCCCTCTAACATGCCATCCATTATTTCCTTACGCTTTTCCTGCAGATGTTTCGTGTCTTCTATACGCTTTTCATGGGCGGCTTGTGCCTTTGCTTCTGTATTCTTAGATTCCATATTGCTGGACTCCCCCTCTTTCTGAGTTCCTCCGTCCTGTTTACATGAGATTCCGTAAACTCCAATTATAAAAATCATAAAGATAAGCCAAAATATATTTCTATTGTTCTTCATCGAACTCCTCTATTTTTTCTAAACTCTTACCAAGAATCAGATGTATGATAGACAAACGAAAACTTGATTATAAAGCCAGACTCCTATCATCCTAATCATACTAGGTAAGTCAACAGCCGAGTATAAAATACTATTAGAACTCTACAAGATCGCACACAACAGATGTATCCCCAAAGTCATCCGACACCTGATCGAAAGCAAGGTTGCCTATAGTAACCCCTCCTTGAGAGACTACATTTCCTTCAATATTTTTTAACTCACCTGTACCGGAGGGAGTCTCAAAATCAATTATTTCGCACTGGTCCTGATTAAATATGAAGTCACCAATATCACTTCTAACACCGGTGAAATCTCCAAACAATCCAAGAGTGAAAACAGTTTCACCTCCTCGTTTACAATCCCACTCCGAGGTCTGCTCATCAATTGATGAGCCGTTAAAAAATATATTTAAATTGAAATTGCACTTTTGGCCAAGGTCACCACACCCACTAATGTTCCCTGTAACAAGAATGAAGAATAAAGCCACTACAAACAAACCGGAAATTAATTTTCTCATATCATCTCCCAAACCGATTCTATGCTATTAATGTCTAAACCGGCTACTCCGGAAGTTCTCCCGGAACCACACACTCTAAGTATACTAAAATTTTCAAACGAAGCGCAATGATGTATTTTTTCAGACGGATTTATTTAGCCTCTGAGAAACGACGTGAGTAATCAATTCTCTATATTATATGGGGTGCGGCAATTCTTATATATAAATTAGGAGTCACACAACTCTTTAGGTATTGAAGTCTCGTATAAACTAAGCGGAATGTATTTTATGACTATAAATTAAGAACACGCAATATATTCATGCAGTTATGGCGATAAAGCTACACTTCTTTAAGTCCAGAGAGCTGACATGCCTATATCATACTCAAGAATTATCCATCAAATCCCTATTTACAAGCTCAACCTTAGCTAGGTCTTCAAGCGCCTGAATTACATGATAAAGAGCAGGCGAGCAATCACCCGGCGTTGCCTCTCTGCTTTCAGCTTGCAGCTCCATAAGCTGTGTCCTCGATAGCGAATCCATATGAGTTAATATCTTCTTAAACAATTTACCCGATACCTTGAATCTATCTTCAATCATTTTAACCTCCAATAGTACAATATTTTTAGAATCCTCTCACTGGGTTAAAAGACCGTTAAGCATAATCCGAAGCCCTTTGTCATGCGCTTATTTAAGACCTCCGGGCATAATCCCACTATTCCCTTAATACCTTCAAGGGATAAAAACAGAATTAAGACTGTTTCGGTCATACTATATAATTCTTTGAGTTCTTCCAACCCAATAAACTAAGTGTCAACATAAATCACATGCAATATCACTTATTTAACTTGCAATATCACAAAATGTGTATTACAATCTATATTATGTTGATTACTTATACATTAAACCACAGATTGTGGATTTATTCAAGCCCTTTTTTCACATAATGTGGATTTATCTGCAAATTGATATTGTTTTTGTACAAAATTGGAGGATTCATAAAATGCGAAAGTCGGTAGAAGAGATTATTGAGACCATTAAGACAATGAAAGGGTTAACCAAGGACTACGAGGTTGCCGATTCGCTTGGCGTAGGAAGGGGAGCGCTTTCAAATGCCAAAAAGCGTAACAGTATATCGTTTTTTGATGAACTGGTGCTTTTTTGCGACAGAGAGAACCTTTCACTGGATTTTATCAGACACCCTCTTCTAAGTTCTTCCGGGACAATAAGAACTGTCGTTGCTCCAGGTAGCCTTACACCGGGAGAAAATGGCGAACTAGTTCAAGTTGACGTCTATTCCCTTGAGAATGTTGATAGTCATAACCTTTCAGAGCTTGAACCTATAGGAACAGTTGTAATACCCAGGGATATCTATAAGGAAGACAGCATCGTAATACAGGTGGCCGGAGATTCAATGGAAAAGCTCCTTATGAAAGGGTCAAATGCGGTAATAGACACAAACACCAAGGATATTGTCTCAGGAAGTGTTTACGCGTTTAGTATCCCTCATGAGGGAAACATTATGAGGGAATGTTACTCCGAGCCCTCCGGTCTTAAACTGAGGCCTTATAATAAGAACTACCCCACAGCCCAAGTAGAATGGGGAGAATTTAATCCCGAGATGATTATAGGCAAAGTCTCCTGTAGTGTTATAAATGTGTTTAGGTAATAACTATAGAATTTTATGATATGAGGTGGATTTACTTGCGATCTACATAAGGAAATCAGCTTTATCTCAACCAATAAGGACATCTGCCCATATCAATGAAGCCAACGATGGAGAGTCTAAATCAGATAAATTTTTCACCCCTCACCCCTTTCAATAAGGGGTGGAGGGGTTTTAGTTAAAAATTGAGAAAGTTATTATTATGTAATCATTTTAGATACTTCACCATCAAGTGCCCATTTACCGCCGCCCTTAACGATTACAACTAATGCAAGCCCTAAAGCAAGCAAGTGATACTCAAACCCCTCCCCTGCCTGAGCGCCGAACCAGTTCATGAAAAAACCAAACTGTGAATGTATCATTACAATTGCCCCTAGCATGATCAGTGCAATCCCGGCAGCAGAGATACGGCTAAGAAGTCCCGCAATTAAGAACAATGCGCCAAACGACTCCGCTAACACTATCAAAACTCCTATCAAACCCGGAATGCCGGTGCTTGAAAAATACTCAACAGTAGCAGAAAACCCATACCCGCCGAATAGACCCAGAAGCTTCTGAAGCCCATGCGGGAGTATTACTACCCCTAAAAACACCCTAGCAATCAACGCCCCCCAATCCCCGCGATCCGTCTTTAATATCTTTTCTATCATATCAATCTACTCCTCCTTGTTGATTAGTTTAAGATGAGACAGTGCGGCCGGGAAAGCGAAGTATGGAAAATTGGCTCACCCGGCACACTGTCTCCCAATATTTACAAACGCTAATTTATGCTTCCCACTACCGGAAGCCCTGCCTCAAGCCAGTGCTGCTTGCCTTCTGCATACTCATGCACATTTTTATAGCCCAGGCCCTCAAGCGTTCGGGCAGCTTTAGAGGAATTCTGACACTCAGTGCTCGCGCAATACACAACGATTTTTGCTTCTTTATCAGGCAGAAACTTATGTGCCCTATCCGCTATCTCTGTGTAATCCATCTGAATAGCTCCCGGCAGATGAGAGTCGCGCCAATACTTCTCAGGAAGCGCTTCTACCAATGTAACAACGTCTCCCATTATCAACTTATCTCTCAGCTCTTCCCTTGTAATTAGTCTCATTTCGAGTTACCCCCTTAACAATATTTTTTGAATCCATATTAGTTGCATATGCAACTATATACATGTATAACACAGAATGGTTGCAAATGCAACAATTTTATATTATAGTGTGACCAGGAGGAATAAAATGAAGGGAAGTAAGAATACAAATAACGACAGAGACTGGACCGATACGGAAACAGAAGCGTGGATGGGGCTTGTTAAAGCTCAGCAGCTGCTTTCTCGTAATGTTGAAGATGAACTCAAAAAGAAAGGTTATCCGCCCCTTAACTGGTACGACGTTCTCTGGGAGCTTGACCGGGCTGAAGACGGCAGCTTGAGATTAAACGACCTCGGAAAACGCGTACTATTCGACAAATACAACGTTACAAGAATAGTCCAGAGATTAGAAGAAGAAGGGCTTGTAAGCCGTACACAATGCCCGGTAGACGGACGCGGTATATTCGCCTGCATTACAGATAAGGGCAGAATGCTGAGAAGAGAGATGTGGCCTGTTTATAAAGAAACTGTGAAAAAGAGCTTTTTCTCCAAGTTCAATAAAAAAGAGCTCAAAGAGCTAAAGAACTTTATAGAGCGTATACAGGCAAGCGGGCTTGAGGAAACGATATAAACTATTGAGAAGGTATTACCTCAACTTGCCATAAAAAACCGATTGAGCTAACCTCCATCATCGAGTATACTGGCTATTCATTACCGCTCAGGAGGGACCTCACTTGAAAACTTTATTAACAGCGCTAATTATTATATCAGCCTTATCTTTAAACACGTTTGCGCAGGGCCAAGCCGAATACACCGTAAGGGAAATAAAAGGTGATTATATAATCATTGGCGAGAAGCCTTATAAAATGCTGACTAAATGTGAAGGTATTAAGCCCGCAGATAAAGTCTCATTTTCAGAAAGCCCTATAACCTGCCTAAAAGCTACCTTAATTAACCTGCTTACCCTATCTGAATGTGAGGTGGAGTGTTTGTCTAACGAAGGGACTCCTTACGAACCAGAGCCTGAACCGAAAGGTGAATAGTTTTAAACATTACACACTTCAATCACGGTACCAGGAATACATTGTCCTGTAATTCAAAACCAATGCTTGTATTTCTTCTTATAACATCTGAGAGCTGTGTGACTTGCACCTCTTGGAGTTCTGCACCGCTCAGCTTACGCTCGTACCAAAAACGGTCGCCGTCTCTGAGAAACTCAAACTGAATCTTTATAATTAAATGAAAAACCTCTCCAAGATGTGACCCCGGAACCAGGTCTTCTGATAATCCACCCGTCCAGATATCTATATCATCCACATTGCCGAAAGCATCTTCGAGCCTCATCTGAATTTCAGGGTCAGAGCTAATGTCTTGAAAACTCTCTACTCTTGTGAGACCCATTTGCTCCCTTGTATCATTATACTTAGGTAGCCCGTGGTCCCTTCCCCTTTGAATATTAAGGGCTGCAAGGTCAAGACCTCCCGAGCCCGGAGGACCGAAAAGAAAATTACGCACAGCATCTATAATAAACGGATCAACTCGTTGAGTAATCTGTTTTGCAAGACCTCTCAGAATTGGATCTATCCCCCCTTCATCTGTTATTGTTTCAGGAGTGAAGAAGGCATCCAATAAAGGTAGATTCCCCTCAGGAATTACATTTAGGTTTTGATCAAGCCTTAAAATCTCCGGACTTAACATACTGTGCCCGAATCTGTATGCGGCGGCGGAAAAAATATTTGCTATTGAAGCGTTAACATTTGGGTTATAACCGTTGTAAGCTGGAATAGCTCCTTCGCCCAATAGCGCAGGCAAAAATTCATTATATGTAATTGCCTGCATCAGTGCTCCTACAAATCTTCTACCCCTCTCGTAAAGCCTATCGCCACTTAGTCCAGGCCTTTCTGCAGCCAGCTCTTCCACATATCGGTTATGCTCCCTTACAAAGAGAGTATGCATTGATGTAAGCCCAACTTGTTCATTGGACCTGACATCTCCAGCTAAAAATAATGAGGGGTCAGGACCCCCATCATTAGGAAGACCCTCCGTATTAAAAGGAAGGAGATCCCCTGCGCTCGTATTGAGTCTTCCGGTCCCGTCATTAGTTCTTAGAGCTATTGCCCTCTCAACATCGGAGCCATAAACGTTTGAGGCGTCTATCCAGGCGGTTATTTTGTTAATCTGCTGCCGCGGATTGTCAATTCCGGTACCTGTAGAGGTATCGAATACCGATCTGTTAAACGCTATCACCTGAGTACCTGTATCAAGCGGATCAAAAAACGGATCCCCTGCAGGGACTGGAATATCGGCGGGCTCAGGAGGATTAACACCGTCAGTTAGATCAATATCGTGATCCACAAACTGACCCCATTGCCATACATAGTCACTTGCATTTAAAGTATTAGGGATTAATTCGTCTTGGGAGCTCACAATGTTACTTACAACTCTTGCGCTTGGCAGCCCCGCTTCAGGTATTTCAGAAATTCCATCGGCATAATCGGAAAAAACCAATCTCAGGAGCTCTGTGAAAGTGGCCCCCATTAAAGGGTCCTGGAGATTATTCCCAGAGCCGTCAATAGACCTTGTTTCATCATTATTTGAGTTTGAATCTTCATGACAACCCACAACCAAAAACCCAATTAACAATAGTGGTAAGGCAAACCTAAAACACGCTAAAATATTCATCATTCCATCCCCTTTTCCTATCTAATTTCTGTCTTAAGCTACTGTGGTTTTAAAAACAATCACAAACCAACCGTATAATTCATACATAATGCCATAAATCACCTTAAAACAAGAATAGCAAATTGGGAAATGCTAACACTAATAGTCATTTCT
>SMWY01000009.1 GCA_004356555.1 Candidatus Dadabacteria bacterium | reverse complement strand
TTTGCTCGCGTTAGTCCGGATTCGAGTGATGCAAATCCCAGATGCATTATAAATACGAGAAATGTAGCAACAAGCATCCAAACGTTGTTAACAGTAAATATAGCGTCAGCAACAGTTGGTCCCGCTGCGTCCTCTTGAGCAAATGCTGAGAAAGTCCCCAGTAGTAATAAGCTCAAAATGGTAAATGAAGTAGCCTTTGTGGGCTTTCCTATAAATCTAAATAAAAAATCTTTCATCTCTTTACTCCTCCTTTGGCAAGGTCCTTTAAAATCAGATTTTTTACTGACTATAAAGTGCAAGAGGTATGCCAAGTTAAAGGAAACTTGTTAGATCAGTCCTAAACCACTATAATTGTTGAATTTTAATAGAATAAACGGGATAATCTTCTTAGGAATTTTCAATGGATGTGAATCATAATATGCTTAGAAATTAAGCACATTGGGTTGAATATCAAGCATTAAATCTGAATTTATACATATACAGGTGCAGTCAGATTAAATACTAAAGCTATAAGAAGTATAGCTCAAATTGCTTAACTCATTCAAAGAAGAGAGTTATTCTATATCCAGTGCCTTACCTTTTGTTTCAGGAAGAGTCATAACAACTATTGCAGCCGCGACTGCAAAAAAAGATACTGTGGTTAGCCCGGTCGCAAAACCATATTTACTTACAAGAAAACCGATCATAGGAGGCGCAATGGCCGACACACCTCTCCCTACATTGTAGCAGAACCCCTGTGCAGTTCCTCTGGCTCTGGTAGGAAATATCTCAGAGAAAATAGCCCCGAACCCGGAGTAGAAACCGGTTCCGAAGAAACCTATAAAGGGTCCTAAAATAAGCACTTCTCTAAGTGTAGTCGCGTGTCCAAAGAACCAAACCAGAACAGCCATTGTTAGAAGATAAGCTACAAAAACCGGTCGTCTCCCGAACCTGTCACTTATAAAACCAAAAGTATTACAACCTATAAAAGCCCCCATATTTATAGGAATAATCCAAATATAACCTTTTGTATCAAGCCCAATACCCTTTTCGCTAGCCAGAAACTGTGGAAGCCAGAAATAAAGCCCCCAGTATGCGATCATGCATAAACTTGTGAGAACAGTCGCTGTAATTGTGTATCTAATCAGATCAGGTGCGAAAATTTGCTTTAAGGTAAAAGCCTGGCCTTTCTCACCTAACTCACCTTTATCCCTCATTTCCTTGGTCTTTTTCCATACCTCAGGCTCATCGAGATTTCTTCTTATATAAAAGACCAAGAATGCAGGCAGTACACCTACTAGGAAAAGAATCCTCCATCCCAAATCAATCCCGTCCATAGTAATACCTAAAATCGGTATCGTGTAAGTAACACCCTCTTGGAAATTTGGGATAATTAAAGTAGCGAGAACAGCCGCCAAGATATATCCTATACCCCAGCCGCTTTGTACCATACCTATTACTTTCCCTCTATGTTCTTTGGGCCATGCTTCGGCTACAAGTACTTCACCCGATGCCCACTCACCGCCCATACCTAATCCTAAGAACAAGCGGCAAACTAGTAAGAACGCTATGTTAGGAGCAAAGGCGCTTATTCCGGTAAATAGGGAGTACAACAATATGCTATATGTAAGAGCTCTTACCCTACCTATGTAATCAGATATAATTCCAAATATAGCCCCACCAAATGCAGATGAAAAAAGCGTTACTGAAAACAAAGCGCCAACCCAGAATTCTGAGAGGTTAAACACCTTACCTATTGAGCCAACCGCAAAGGCAAACAATAGAAGGTCCATTGCATCAAGCGTCCAACCTAGTAACGCTGCATAAAAAGCCTTCCATTGATCCGAGTTTATTTCCCTGACCCAACTGAATAGCCCTGTGCTTGAAGAACCGTTACTCATATTACTTATCCTCCCAAAATCTTGTGCTAATCATGTTTCCCCATCCTACTAAATTCCTGACACCGTGTCAATCCCACAAAAACTTAATTACTCCATTTATTAGCAGCTTTAATTTTACAGCATCCATTCTCTTTTTTCACGCTCATAGTTTTCTTGACTTAAAGTGGGGACGGCGTTAAATTGTTTACTATGATGGGTACCAAGCTATTATATATAGAAACATACGGCTGTCAGATGAATGAGTATGATTCTGACAGAATCAAGAACGCACTTGATGCTGAGCCTACTGATGATCCAAAGAGCGCGGATATCATCATTATTAATACATGTGCTATTAGAGAAAAAGCAGACCATAAAGCCTTTAGCAGTCTTGGAAAATTCAAGTCATTAAAAGCTAATAATCCAGACAAAATAGTAGGAATTGCAGGATGTGTGGCACAGCTTTACGGAGATAAACTCCTAAAAAAGATGCCTCATATCGACTTTGTCATAGGACCAAGGGCAATTCCCAAACTCCCTGATATAATCTCCAAAATAGAAAGAGAGAAAAGAAGAACCGTAGAAACCTCATATGATATTGAAGAGCTTTTTGAAATTGAACCCTATCATAGAGAAGGAAAGGTAACCGCTTATGTGTCTGTTCAGCAGGGATGCAACAAGAGATGTACTTATTGTATTGTTCCTCATGTAAGGGGGAACGAAGTAAACAGACCGCTCAAAGATATATTAAGAGAAACTACTAATTTGGTTAACAAAGGGGTTAGAGAAATAACTTTCATCGGGCAAACGGTTAACTCTTGGAAAGAGAACGGTAATAAATTCGGCGATCTAATAAGAGCTGCAGGAGATGTAGAAAACCTTGAGAGAATACGGTTTACGACATCTTACCCAAGAGACATAACTAAAAGAATGATAGATGCCATGAAGGATGTCCCACAAGTTTGTCATCATCTGCATCTACCCGTTCAATCAGGATCAGATAAAGTTCTCAGTAGGATGAAAAGGACTTATACTAGGCGGTGGTATACGGATACCATTAGCAGGCTAAAAGACGCTGTTCCCGATCTGACTGTATCCACCGATATTATTATTGGCTTTCCTGGGGAGACTAGTCAAGATTTTGAAGAGACAATGTCGCTAATGAAAGAAGTGGAATTTGAAAGCGCGTACTCATTTAAATTTTCACCCCGCCCTGGCACGCCGGCCGCCGAGTATGAAGGAGAAGAAATGGTTGAGCCAAGCATTGCAAGCGCCAGATTATCAGAGCTTCAAGCATTTCAAAAAGATATAACATCGAGAAAGAATTTAAGCAGAGTTGGTCACGTTGAAGAAGTATTAGTCGAAGGTGAGAGCCGAAATGATCCGAACTTTATATCTGGCAGAACGGATCATAACAGGATATTAAACTTCAAAGGTACTAAAGATTTATTAGGAAAAACTGTTAAGGTAAAAGTTACCGAAGGTCTTTTGAACTCCCTTAGGGGAGAGTTGGTAGTTTAATCCAGATAGGAGGTGAATTATGTTTCTGCAAATGAAAGTGTCCGGGATAGCGCTTGACCCCTTTACAAACACTCCGATAGTTATTTTAAAAGACTCTAAAAATGAAAGAACACTGCCTATATGGATCGGATTTATGGAAGCAAGCTCAATTGCAATGGAGCTTGAAAAGACCCCGCGTATAAGACCCATCACTCACGATCTTGTTAAGAATTTAATTGAGAAACTGGGCTTTCACGTATCAAGAATTGAAGTCACCGATCTTCGTGATGATACATTCTATGCATGTATGCATATCAAAAAGGACAGCGAGGAATATATCCTGGACGCAAGACCAAGTGACGCAATTGCTATAGCTTTAAGGACTGGTTCTCCAATCTTTGTAAATGAAGGGGTTCTTGAAAAGTCTAAATCAATCGAGATAGATGAAGATAAGGAAAAACTAGAAAAACTTTTAGAGCAGATGCCCGAAAGCACCTTTGGGAAATACAAGATGTAGATTAGGAGTTATTACGCTGCTCTTAATATTGAGTTTCATAGTCCAAGACCCTCCATCCTCCTCTGAAATATTGCGAGGATCCAACTGAGATTACTAATAATTTAGACCTCCTCTAGACCTTAGAAGGATTAGAGTATTTATTCAGGTAGAATAACCGCCATGCCAAATAAAAAGACAATCACTGTAGTAGGCGGAGGGCTCGCAGGTTCAGAAGCGGCTCATCAAATATCCAAGCTCGGAATCAAGGTCAAATTGCTCGAGATGAGACCAGAGAAATCATCCCCGGCGCACAATTCAAACGACTTGGGTGAGCTTGTATGCAGTAACTCCCTAAAATCGGACTCTTTAGATAACGCAAGTGGAATCTTAAAACAAGAGATGAGGGAGCTCGGGTCTCTTATTATTGAAGCTGCGGACAACACCCGCGTTCCCGCAGGAAAAGCCCTTGCCGTAGACCGCATCAAATTTGCACAATACATAACTCGCGAGATAGAGAACAACCCTCTTATAGATTTAGTCAGAGAGGAATTTAAAGGAATACCGGATAATTTGGATTCCCCTTTAATTATTGCGAGCGGTCCACTGACTTCAGAGTCCCTATCAGAAAGTATTAAGCGCCTGTCCGACTCGGACCACCTTTATTTTTACGACTCCATATCCCCGATTATCGATGCAGAAAGTATTGACTATTCTATCGTGTATAGAGCGTCAAGATATGATAAAGGGACACAGGAGGAAGGGGATTATCTCAATTGCCCCATCAACCGGGATCAATACTACGAGCTTATTGATGAGCTACTTACATCTGAAAAAATAGAGACGCGGGATTTTGAGAAAGGGATTTATTTTGAAAGCTGTCTTCCGGTAGAAATCATAGCTGAGAGGGGAAAGGATACATTAAGATTCGGCCCTGCAAGACCCGTCGGGCTTAAAGACCCTAGAACAGGGGAAATTCCTTTTGCCGTAGTTCAGCTGAGATGTGAAAATACGCAAGCCTCAATGTATAACATTGTAGGGTTTCAGACGAAGCTTAAATACCCTGAGCAAAAGAGAGTGTTTAGAATGATTCCGGGACTGAAGAACGCTGAATTCATGAGGTTTGGAAGCATTCACCGAAACACCTATATCAATTCGCCAAAACTCATTCGCCCTACACTTCAGGTAAAAGATAACGATTTACTCTACTTTGCGGGTCAGATATTAGGAGTTGAAGGATATGTTGAATCTGCCGCAATGGGAATCTTAGCAGGTATAAATGCCGCAAAAGTCGTGCTTAATGAGTCTTTGATCGTCCCTCCAAGAGAAACGGCTATGGGATCACTTATTAAATACATAACAGACAGCGAAGTTAAAAACTTTCAGCCGATGAATATAAATTTCGGCTTATTCCCAACGGTAAAGGGGAAAATGCCGAAAACTGAGAAGAAAAAACTCATTGCGAAAAATGCTTTGGAGAATATATCAACAGTCATTAGTCCATAGTAAACTCCCCTAAAATCCTTTAATATTTAAAATTTGGACACCTCTCCATAAGCTCCGGCAATAATTATCTATTTTACGAAAAACGCTTGACTTTTAACTCAAATTGGACTAGTTTTTAATTAATGTACGGACAAAGTGTAGAATTCCAGCTTCCCGATAAAATATACTTCCGGATAGGAGAAGTAAGCGACTTTACCAATATCAAGCCCTATGTGCTTCGTTACTGGGAAAGCGAGTTTGACGAGATCAATCCTATAAGAAGGAAATCCCAAAGGTTATATGACCGCGATACCATTCATATTGTAATGAAGATCAAAAACATGCTTTATGTGCAGAATTTTACAATTGCGGGCGCCAAGAAAAAACTAAAAGAAGAAGCGAATCAAAAGAGAGTTAGCACGAAAGTAAACGTTTTGCTTCACGAGATATTAAGCGAACTTAAATCCATGAAACAAGATCTTGGATAATTTTCCCCCATCACAACTTCCACAATTCTTACTTCTATAAATTATACGGGGTGTAGCGCAGACTGGTAGCGCATCGGTCTGGGGGACCGGAGGTCGCCGGTTCAAGTCCGGCCACCCCGACCACTTTTACCTTTCTCTTT
>SMWY01000083.1 GCA_004356555.1 Candidatus Dadabacteria bacterium | reverse complement strand
TGCGCTACACCCCGACTCAAAGTGGAAATCATTATACCTATTAAATATAAAACGACAAGATATAAATCAGCTATTTCCTATATCTTTCTGGAATTTTAATATTCTAAGGCTAATAGCAAACATAAGCTGTTCTTAACCTAAGTATTTGTCGTAAACTTCCTTGGCCCAAAATATTTCAGTTCCTGAAGATAAGAGTGCAGTTTCCATGATTGTTTCTGCAATCTCTGCCTTGCTAATTTTAAGAGCAAGCGCTTTCTTAATTCTTGACTCCGTGCAATGGGGGCACCTTCCATGCACGGATACAGCTACGGCAATCAAAGCCTTAGTCTTCGGATCTAATTTAGTTTCCCCTTCGACCGCTTTATAAAAAGTCCACCACCCTTCTGCCATTTCAGGAGCATGCTTCTCAAACCATCTCTGATCGTCAGCCATTTTTTTAATACCTCCTATAACATTTTTTTGACTTATATGGGTAATATTTAACCGACAATTGATTGTCAGCTATTTGCCTCTATTTCATATTTTTCATATATTGTATATATCCATCTCTTCCCGAACTCGTTTTATAAGATGAATAACCGATCGGGTTCTTTTCATAAAATTTCTGATGATATTCCTCTGCAGGATAAAACTCCATAGCTGGCTTTATCTCAGTTACTATGGGGCCGGGATAACTACCTGTCTCGCCAAGTTTCTTTTTTGACTCCTCTGCCGTCTCCTTCTGTTTCGGAGTGTGATAAAAAATAGCGGTCCTATAATGCATACCTCTGTCAACAAACTGCCCGCCGCCGTCAGTAGGATCAACATTAATCCAGAACACTTCGAGCAGCTTTTCATATGAGATCAAGGACGGATTATAGACAATCTGAACAGACTCCAGGTGCTCAGTTCTACCTAGGCATACGTCGTCATAAGTAGGGTTTTTTTCAAGTCCTCCCGTGTAACCTACGGTTGTTGAAATTACACCCTCGAGTCTATCAAAAGGAGGCTGCATACACCAAAAGCACCCTCCGGAAAAAATAGCCTTCTCATAATTATCTTCAGAAACTCCCATAGTTATATTCAAACTCCCTATAATTTTTTATAGACTAATAATTATATGGACTGTCAGCTCAACGATCAAGATATTTGAAATATCTCTAATTTAGATTCCTAAATTCCAAACTCGATTCATACTCCCGATAAGACTAGCACAAATTCAAATATCACCTAACCCATTCCACTTGATTGCTTTAAACCATAGGCTCTTAGCAAATCGTTGAGAATTATATGAATAATAGGTAATCCGAAAAGAACTTTTAATAATGATAGTAAGAATAGCATACCAAAGTTAGTTTAACTTCCCTTAAAAAGCCAAAAAATAAGACGACTCCCACGCCCCAGAAAACCCGCTATAATAGTCAAAAGTCCTATAATTTTTCTTTTTTTCACAGTCTAAATTGAGAGCTTTAACTGATATACATTTTGTGAAACTCCTTCATACTTGAAGGCTCTCCTATAACGGTAATTCTGTCATTTTCCTGAATTATTGTGCTACCGCGGGGGATTATTGTCTCCTCCCCCCGACGTATTAGAGCAACCAGGCTTCCCTGAGGCATATTTATTGCGCTCAGCGGCTTTCCGATCATCTGTTCAGTCGGTGTATTCTTATGGATATAAACAGAGTGGAATCTTTCATTGTGCAATATTGTTTCTCTAAGCTGCTGCTCGTCTTCAGCTATAAGCCAGTCATCCATAAAGTTCTCATCCTCAATCTGTCTGGCAACTTGAGCCAACATTCTTAAATGCTGCGTGGGGTTATCCATAGGACTAAGCAGGAAAAATATTGCATGTAAGGTTTGTTCTTCTTCCTTATCAGTAGCAGGATTATTAAATTTAAGATGAACTCCGGACTTTGAGCGAACCATAACCATTTCCATCTGCCTAAGTCCGTCAACGCGCGAGTGTGGCAGGGCCGTACCATGGGCAACAGGAGTAACGCCCACTACCGTACCTTCGAAAAACTGCCTATAAAGATTGTCATAGGATTCCGGTACAAACTGAGAGAATAAAGTACTTACTCTCTCTACGATTTCTTCAAACCCTATTCCAGAGCTTATATCAATAACATGACTTCGGGCTACGAGCTGATCAAAGGGATCATCTTTCCTTAACTCTTTTTCTTTTAGTATGCCTCTTAACTCTCTATCTAACCCTTCATATCTAGATTGTCCGAGTTTTTCAAAAATATGATATATCGCCCCGCTCCGCCCAACTTTATTCCTTACATAGTATTTATACCAAATTATCCCTATTACGAACATCACCACTGTAAAGACCTTGGTCCATACTCCCATATAGCTAAGGAGCCATAGACTTGCCAACACACCGAATATTTGCATCCATGGATATAATGGAGAACGATAGCCCGGATCGTATGAATCAATCTTGCTTTCTCTCATCACGATTACAGCAATACAGACAAACATGAGCATCAACAATTGAAAGGCGCTTGCTATCTTTACTATTTTAGAAGTATCGAGAAGTAAGAGAATCAAAACTATGCTTCCTACCGTAACAATTATTGCATTAAACGGCATTCCGTTTTTACCGAGTTTCTGAAAAATGCTCGGCATCATAAAATCGCGACTCATGGCGAGAGGATATCTTGACGCGCTCATGGTTCCTGCATTTGCTACCGAGATAAAAGCTAGTAGCGCCGCTGCGGATACTACTATAATCCCCACTTTGCCAAATATACTTCCCGCGACTGTAGCTACGGGTGATAAGTCTCCGGAAAGCTTTTCCATTGGTATTACACCCACCATAACTGCCGTTCCAATACCGTAAATCAATATTGCGGTCCCAAGCGCTAAAAATATTCCGAGTGGAAGATTCCGCTCCGGATTTTCTACTTCCTCAGAAAGGCTGGCAACATTTGTAATACCAACATAGCTTATATAAACCATGGCCGCAGTAGACAAGATGGCTCCCGAGCCCGAGTCAAAGTACCCACTGAAATGAGACAGATGAATCTCGGGAACTCCCGTTCCGATAAACCCAATCAAAATTAAAAGCAGAACCACAACAAAATAAATCTGAAATTTACCGCTTGTCTTGGCACCCAGAAGATTGAGCACACCCAAGGCAACTGCAATTGCAATTGCTAAGGGAACAATAGGGAGGTTAGGAATAAATAGCCCAATATAAACACCCATACCAATCAACGCAAAGGCGACTTTCAGAATGAGGGCAAGCCAGGTACCTATACCACCAACGGTGCCTAGAAGGGGCCCCATTGAGCGGTCCAGAAAATAATATACACCACCAGCCCTTGGCATTGCTGTAGAAAGCTCCACTATACAGAATGTAGCCGGAATAAGAGGTAGTGCAGCTACTAGATAAGCCATCGTGATAGCAGGTCCGGTACTCATAGCCGCAATCCCCGGCAACAAAAAAAACCCGGCACTTAGAGTTGTTCCTGTAGCTAATGCATAAACGTCAAACAACTTTAAACTTTTCTTAAGCCGCGGTGGCTGAGTTGATTTTTGAGTGCTCATAATAGCCCGCTATTTAGTATTGAAAACAGTATTCTTACTTAATAGAAATTGTTGTATTTGCTAAGTCCCAAGAGAATGAAGCTTACAACTATAAGATAGGCCTATGCAAGTATACTTAAGGTATTTCTTTAACCCCCTTAGCTTGTCTCTTTTATATCGGTCCTCAGTTTCAACTTATCATTTTTTCTATCTATCGCAAATTGAATGAGTTTAGTAATTAGCTCGGTAAAACTTATCCCACTTATTTCCCAAAGCTTTGGGTACATACTGATTTGAGTAAAACCCGGAATGGTGTTAATTTCACTTATAAAGATATCTCCAGTATCTCCGTCTATTAGAAAATCAACTCTTCCCATACCGCTGCAATCAAGAGCTTTAAATGTTTTTACTGCTAATTCTTTGAGTTTATTATTCATATCCTCATCAAGCGGAGCAGGTGCAATTAGCTCAGTCCCCTCTTCCAAATATTTAGCAGTGTAATCATAGAACTCTCTATGAGGTATAACCTCTCCAGGCAAAGATGCGATAGGATTCTCATGCCCAAGAACGCTTATCTCTATCTCTCTTGGATTTGATACAGCTTTTTCAACTAATACCCTATTTGAAAACTGGCATGAAGAATCTACTGCTCCGTTTAATCCGGCATCTGAACTAACTTTAGAAATACCTACGCTAGAGCCCAGATCCGCAGATTTAACAAAACACGGAAAACCAATGGAGCTAAGTACCCTATCTCTTATTGTTTTTTTGTCAGTTTCCCACTCATATTTATAAAAACCGATATAGGGAACAACGGGAAGTGAAGCTTCTTTCAGCACAGCTTTCATTACTATCTTATCCATACCAATTGAAGAACCCAATACCGATGCCCCCACAAAAGGTATACCCATGAGCTCTAGCATGCCCTGAATAGTACCGTCCTCTCCGTGAGTACCATGAAGAACAGGAAAGACAGCATCTAGTTTAATCTCACTTAACACATTTGATTCGCTGATCTGAAAAAACCCCGGATCTTCATGATTCAATGAAGGAGTAAGAAACGAGTCGAGATGTACTTCAAGTTCTCCGTCATTTAGCCATTCATCTATTCGTACTTTATGCCACAAACCGTTTTTATCTATGAAGATAGGATATATATCATAAATATCTGAATCTATGTGCTTAATTATGGATTTTGCGGAAAGTAAAGAAATTTCATGCTCAACAGACCTTCCTCCAAAAATAACGCCAACCTTTATCTTAGACAATTTCGATTAGTCTCCTTATTTTGTTATCTAACGAATTACCCAACATGAAAGGGAGTGTCAAGGATAGCAGCATATTACTTGATATAACATTTTCGTAAGGTAATATGCAGAAATAACCGCTTCGCACTCGCTCAAAACCACTTTGGAGGCAAATCAATGCAAAAAGTTGTTATCAGTGAACCTCTACGAACTGCGATTGGATCTTTCGGTGGTACGTTGAAAGATACCTCTACAGTAAAATTAGGATCAACTGTTATAAAGGAAATACTTAAACGTACTAATGTGAATCCAAAAGAAATTGATGACTGCATAATGGGTAGTATCCTTACTGCTGGGCAGGGAATGAATACATCTAGACAAATAGCTCTAGATGCGGGATTACCAATAGAGACGCCTGCTTTCACAATTAACAGGGTGTGCGGATCAGGGGTTCAGTCTATAGCGTTGGCGGCTCAGGCAATTAAAGCAGGGGATGCTGAGGCAATTATTGCAGGCGGGGTTGAGAACATGAATCAGGCTCCCTTTTATCTAAATAAAGCACGGTATGGATATAAAATGGGTATGCCAAAGGAAGAGATTGTTGATGGAATGGTTTATGATGGTCTTTGGGATATTTTCAATGACTATCACATGGGTGTTACCGCTGAAAATCTTGCAGAAGCTTACAATATAAGCAGAGAAGAACAAGACCAATTTGCGTATAAGAGCCAGGTTAAATACAAAGCTGCTATGGAAGAGGGCAAATTTAAAAATGAGGTAGTTCCTGTAATGATACCTCAAAGAAGAGCTGACCCTATCCCATTTGAAATTGATGAACATCCTAAGGGTAATACTACAATTGAGGGTCTTTCAAAACTAAGGCCAGCCTTTAAAAAAGATGGAACTGTTACTGCTGGTAATGCATCAGGGATTAATGACGGCGCTGCGGCAGTGCTTGTTACTTCCGATGAGAAATCTAAGGAACTTGGGCTAAAGCCTGTTGCTTCAATAATATCTTATGCAGTTGCGGGAGTAGACCCATCAATCATGGGAATCGGGCCGGTGCCTGCTATTCAGAAGGCTCTTGATAAGGCAGGGCTGTCACTTGATGACATCGATCTATTCGAATTAAATGAAGCATTCGCGGCACAATCTTTAGCTGTACTAAGTGACCTCCCTATTGCGGAAGATAAAATTAATGTCAATGGCGGGGCAATTGCACTCGGTCATCCTATAGGTGCTTCGGGGACTCGAATACTTGTTACTCTACTTCACGAAATGAAGAGAAGAAAGGATGCAAAAAGGGGTCTTGCATCACTCTGTATTGGCGGCGGTATGGGAATTGCAATAATAGTAGAGAAAATATAGAAGGGACTTAGAAATAGTTAATCAGTCCGAAGTTTTACTTTGTATTTCTATGCTGTACTTACGTTCTCTAAACAATTTCTTAAATTCTTTAGGTACAGGAGCAACTTCACGTTTTTCATAATAGATAAACACAATCCCTGTCTTTAATAACGCAACTACCCTACCTGTTTTCTTCTCAGTCAATCTGTATACAAGATCACATCCGTATTTTAGATAATCACACACTGCAATATCAACTACTATACAATCTCCGTAAAAACCCTCTGATTTATAATTTATCGCTACATCAGAAAGTATCATTGCAGGACCGAAAACATTTAGCTCGGTAAAGCCGTGGCTCTTAAAAAATCTCACCCTCGCCTCATGAGCTAGAGACAGTATTGAGTCATGCCCTAAATGTCCGCCGTAATTAATATCACTTATCCTAAGACTTATTTCAGTTGAGAAATCAAATTTTTTAGGAGGGGTTATTTTTATTCTGGCCATGAAATCCTCATCTTAATTGTTTTAGTTATAATCAATTTTCATTCGAAGTATAAAAGCTATAGCTTGGAGATTATATCCCATAGCACTCTAAAACTAAATCCCTATTTGACATTTGTTCACTCTTTTCCTAAAGTGATATTATAAGCTTATTCACACTCAAGGGAGGATCGAGATATGGTGAACTTCAGAAAAATCAATCCTACTTCTATAAAATCATATTTTAGCAAAATAGTAAATATGAGCTTTTTTGATCTGGGAAAAGAGAAAGACAATAAAGGAGCTATGTATCTTACTGATATGCTCACTGAATTTGCACGAACAGAAAAACTTTACAAATTAACCGATTCTGATGGCAGGAAGGTTCAAACCATAGTGGGCATGCTCATAGAAAACCAAAAGAACACGAGTGAAAACACGGAGAGAGAACTGAGAAAATATGTTGGAGATTTTTCCCTTTTTATGAGCGGTATGTTTAGAGAATATGTAGACAAGAATTCTTACCTAAGTTACTACGTTAATGAGGGGATGAAATCGTATTTCGTAGTTTCCAGGCTTGATCTTGAAATGGGTAAAGGGGATCCCGTTATTTTTAGCAAATTATCAAGAGATTTTAAATTCTACTCAGGTGCATTAGACTATATGAGAAAAGTTTATGTCAAATCTGATAAGTTCAGTGGCCCTTGCGGAGACTTTGCTCAGATTCTTACAAGAATTGAGCATTAGGAAACAAAATACTTTAGAACAATTTCATATCGGAATTCTCAGTCTAAAGAATACTCAAATAAAATGGAGCAAATAATCTATTATATTTCATTTCCTGAAGTAAGGCATTATTTCCTTAGAAATTATATCAAACGATTTTTGCTTATCAGGGCTGAAATCTCTTAAAAAGAAATGGTCGACCCCGGCCTCTATATATTCTTCAATCCTTTTTATTACATCCTGTTTTGAGCCCGCTATTACAAAATCCATTACAATGTCCCGAGAATAATATTTTTCCCCCATCTCTTTGAATTTTCTAAGCATAACAGTGTCATTAGGCATAATTTTTGTGTATTCAAGCCCCTTATACTCATCATCAATCTCTATATCATAACCCGCTTGAGATAAAAGCTCGGGCCATATGAGCGCATGCTTGACTGGTTCAAGGGTTGAATATGCCTCGTCCTCATCTGTAGCAATTGAGATAAAGATAAACAGAGTTTTCTCAATAGGGCCGAGGCTCTCATCTCTATTCTGAGCCACTTCATCTACTGCAAGAGATTTCTCCTTAAAAACTCTTGAGGGCATTGCATTAGTAAGCCATCCATCCCCGTATTCCCCCGCAACTCTTAGCGCTCTGGGTCCAGTGGCAGCAATGTAAATCGGTATACTTTTTTTAGAGATCGGCTGTATTCTGAGCTCCGCATCTGTGAGGTTGTAGAATTCCCCCTTAAAATTAACTGATTCACCTTTCCAAAGAGCACGCATAATTTTTACCGATTCAACCACCCGTGAGAGAGGTTTATTCCACTTAATCCCGTAAGGATCAAGGTTCATTTTCTCTCCGTAGCCAATACATACAAAACTTCTTCCGTTGGAGATATGATCGACTGTCGCCAGTCTTTGAGCAAAAATTGCAGGATGCATCCTATGAGCATCTCCTACGCTTCCAAAGTGTATAGAGTCCGTTTGAGTAGACGCAGCTGTAATTACAGACCAAACCTCAGGTGTCAGCTTTTTAGCCATAAATACAACATGATCCGGAAACCATACAGTATCAAAACCACCTTCTTCAGCTTTCTTAGAGAAATCAATCAATCCCTGAACTGACTCTCCAGGTACTGGTGCAGCTATACCAAATTTTACCCTATTGGACATATTTCTTTCTCCTTCTGAGTTAAATTGCTGTCCTCAAATTATACATCATCTAATTTTAACTTTTCATCTTGATTTTTATAAATCATAGGGTTATTATTTCGACCCATACGCAGTAAACCATAAATAATATCCCAACCATAGGGAATGGGGCGGAGGTCATAAGAAGATGGAAAGAGCAGAGAGAGCAGAAAGAGCAAAGAGAACTGAAAAAGAACACGCAAGCAAACACGTTGACATTGAATCAAAAAGGTTTTTCTTCGATGTAAAAGAAAACCATAAAGGTAAATATTTGAGAATTACAGAATTAAGCGGTGGTAGATCTTGTATAGTAATTCCCCTTGGCGGAATAACTCTGTTTAAAGAGAGATTAATGGAAGTAATTGAAGAAGCGGAGAAGCTAATAGACGCTCCCCCAAGCTTTTAAATGTATGCCCAGGGTATAGTTAATTACTCCTCCTTACACAATCCTAAACATTTATATTATTGCACATTAAATTGAAGGTGGAGTTGCGCTATAAAACATAAAGAGTAGTCAGCTTCCATTGGCAAGATACTTTCTAGATGAATTCGGGAATTCGCTCGAGGCTTAGTAATTCTTCATATGTTTCCCTTTCCCTGACTACTGAGAATTCACTCCCTTTAACAAGCACCTCGGCAACACGGGGACGGGTATTGTAATTTGAGGACATTACAAAACCATAAGCTCCAGCGCTGAGTAGTGCCAATAAATCACCACTCTTTACTACAGGAAGCTCTCTATCCTGTGCAAGAAAATCCCCTGACTCGCAGATTGGCCCTACAACATCAACAACCTCACTACCTTTAGAGTCTTGCCTAACAGTTAGAATTTCGTGATAGGATTCATAGAATGCTGGTCTTATAAGATCATTCATCGCCGCATCAACAATAACGAATTTTTTTGCGGTACCTTCTTTAAGATAGAGCACCTTGGTTACCAGCATACCGGCATTCCCTATCAGTGATCTTCCGGGTTCTAACACGAGTTTGTAGGGTTTGCCTGAGAATTCTTTCATAATGCTATCAGCATACATTTTTGGGTGAGGGGGCTTTTCTTCTTTTTTGTAGCTAATTCCCAAGCCACCACCAATGTCGATATACTGTATGTCCATCCCTTCACTTACAAGATCATCCGCAAGCTTTATCAGTTTTCTCACAGAATCTACAAACGGGGTCAAGTCAAAAATTTGTGAACCTATGTGGGCGTCAATTGCTATTACTGAGACCCCTTCCATTGTATTAGCTTCCTTATAGACCTCGAATGCTCTACCAATCTCTATACCAAATTTACTCTTTTTAAATCCGGTCGAAATGTATGGATGAGTTTTGGGATCAATATCAGGGTTCACTCTGAGCGCAACGGGAGCTTTTTTGCCAAGCTCTGTACCGACAGAATTTAAGACATTTAGCTCTTCTTCGGATTCCACATTAAAAAATAGGATTCCGGCTTCTACGGCGGCCTTCATTTCCTCCCTTGTCTTTCCTACACCCGAGAATACAACTTTGCCGGGATCCCCCCCCGCGCGCTTAATACGGAGCAGCTCGCCACCCGATACTATATCAAAACCCGAACCAAGATCTGAAAAAGATTTTAGAATCGCAAGATTGGAATTAGCCTTTACAGAGTAGCAGATTAACGTATCCATATCGGAGAAAGCTTCCTTATAGCTTAAGAAACTGTCTTTCAAGAATTCATAGCTGTAAATATAGCAGGGTGTTCCTACCGACTCGGCAATCTTAGCTATGGATACATCTCCAATATGAAATTCACCATCCTTGTATTGATATGAGCTGTGCACCAGTGCGATTCTCCTTCGATTAATAACCAGAAATCTACACAAATTTATTTAAATGGAAACATCGAGTAGGACTATTAGATTTAAACTTGGCCCTTCAAATATCTATCCAAGAAATCAAGCCTGTCGTTACCCCAAAACATCTTTTCATCCACAAACATTGTGGGGGCTCCGAAAACTCCCCTCTGCACCGCTATATTTGTCTCTTCCCTGAGGTTATCTTTTATTTCCTGCTCTGCGATTCTATGTACAAACCACTCGCTGTCAATCCCGATTTTACTTACCGCTTCGCCCAAAATCTCAGCCTTACTTAGATCTATCCCTTGGATCCAGTAAAGCCTGAACATTTCATGATTATATTCTACTAGTTTATTTTGCTCCAAAGCTGCAAATGCCCCTCTCATAGATCTCACGCTGTTTAGAGGAAATAGTTCAGGGAAATTAAAATCTGCTCCATAATACCTTGCAGATTCTTCAAAATCCCGCTTTAAATATCTGAATTTGTTGTCAATCTGTACTGCAGGTATTGAACCTATTTCGTTAAAAACGCCGCCTAATAAAAACGGCTTCCATTCAAGCTCTGCTCCGTTATCCTCACAAATTTTCTCAATCCTGGTTGAAGCAATGTATGTATATGGACTGCTAAAGTCATAGTAAAATTCAACTTTCTTACCCATTTAAGTCTCCATTAACATAATATTCAGTAGGGATTATAAGAAGTATGTGTGCTAATATCAAGAAATATGCCCTAATCTCAATAATATATATTACAAATTGACCCTCTCCCCCCCTATGCTAAACTCAGATATAACTTTACTAACTCAATTTAATTA
>SMWY01000082.1 GCA_004356555.1 Candidatus Dadabacteria bacterium | reverse complement strand
TGAGGATTTAGTCCTCGATCAGTACGTAAATATCGTCGTCTTCTACTTTCACCTCAAAAGTTTCTACTCCATCCACGGCGGGTAGACAGAGGGCTTTTCCGGTTTCTACGTTAAATTGGGCTCCGTGATATGTGCATGTAAGTGTCTTTCCCTCAAGGAGACCGTCGGATAGAGGAAGGGCCTGATGAGAGCACTCATCAATGAATGCATAGAAGGTGCCGTCTGAGTTGCATATAGCGACCATTTCGTTTCCTACTACGAATGATTTTATCTCTCCGGGCTTTATATCGGATACATTTGCCACTTTTTCAAATTCGGCCATGTCTCCGTCTCCTATTTGTTTGCTGGAATAAAGAATCCAAGGTTAACTCTTCAGAGTCTGCTCTCTTTGTCTAAACCAATCTGCCACGAGGTTGGTGCAATATTTTTTTACAGAGTCAACGGTCATGCTCTCAAGCGTCTCATTTGTAAAGGCATTTAAAATGATGTCTCTTGAAGCTTCCTTTGAAATTCCTCTTGAGCGTAAGTAGAAAAGAGCGTTTTCGTCTATCTGTCCGATTGTAGCTCCGTGGGTACACTTAACGTCGTCAGCATATATCTCAAGCTGTGGTTTTGTGTCAACCTGAGCATAGTCAGAAAGAAGCAGGTTTCTATTGGTCTGTTTGGCGTCAGTTTTCTGCGCGTCTTTATGGACTATTATGCGTCCGTGAAATACTCCTCTTGATCTGCCGTCAAGTACCCCGTTATAGAGCTGTCGGCTGTCGCAGTGCGGGCTCACATGTTCGATTTTCATATAATTGTCCATGTGCTGGCGGTGGGTGGACATGTATAGACCGTTAATTAAAGAGTTGCAACCCTCACCTGCCAATACCGGATGAATATTATTTCTGACCAACGATCCTCCTAGTAATACAGAATAAGACCTCATATTGCTGCTTCTGGCTTGCTGTACCCTTAGAGTTGAGATATTAAAAGCCTTTTTGCTCTCTAGCTCGATTAGATAATGTCCTACAGAACTATTCTCACCAACAACCATTTCAGTTACCACATTTGAAAGATAAATGTTCTCATCCAAAGACACATATTGTTCGATAATATTGGCCTCACAGTTATCTTCAACGATAATTAGATTCCTGGGGTTTGTTATAGACGGTTTGTCTCCGGCAGTTGAAATGTACAGGAGATGAATCGGTTCCTCTACCACTGTTCCTTTCGGAATGTAAATGAATCCGCCGTCTTCCATAAATGCGGTGTTTAGGGCAGTGAATGCCTCGTTTTCAAAATCGGCATATTTTGCTAAGTTTTCTTTTAATATGTCTTCCTGCGAGTTTATAGCTTCTGCCAGGTTAAGTACAATCACTCCCTCTGGCAGCGTACAATGTGTAGATAGCTCAGCTGAATAATGGCCGTTAATAAAAACAAGCTCGCTAATTTGCTGCCCTTCGAACTGAAAAGGTGTCAAATCTGCAGCTGAGACTTGATCGATCCCATTTAGAGGAATATGAAAAGAGCTTCTTGCGATGGGTGCCACGTTTGTAAACCGCCAGTCCTCATCCCGTGGCGTAGGGAATCCCAGTTCTGAGAACTTAGTAATGGCATGCTCACGGATAGACTTTAGCCAACCGAGATTACTGCCAGGAGCGGTTTTCTCAAACCTTGAAAAGCCTTCCATATATCCGTTGTCTTTTTCTGATAATGTAATACTCATTTTATGCTCTCCCTAATTGTTAGCCGCTATTTTTTCTTCTTCGAGCCATCCGTAGCCTTTATCTTCAAGCTCAAGCGCAAGTTCTTTTCCGCCCGATTTAACAATCTTTCCATCAACCAAAACATGAACAAAGTCTGGAACAATATAATCAAGAATCCGCTGATAGTGAGTAATTACAATAAATGCGCGCTCCGGACTCCTGAGAGCGTTGACTCCGTTCGCTACGATTTTAAGAGCATCTATATCGAGTCCTGAGTCGGTTTCATCCATGATAGCGAGTTTGGGCTGTAATATCTGCATCTGAAATATTTCGTTTCTTTTTTTCTCGCCGCCTGAAAAGCCTTCGTTCACAGCACGCTTTAGTAAGTTGTCACTAATGCCCATAACTTTCATTTTTTCTTTTGCGAGTCTTCCGAATTCTACATGTTTAAGGGGTTCTTCACCGCGGTATTTACGGATGGAATTGAGGGCTTCTCTCAGCAAATACGTATTAGCCACCCCAGGGATTTCGACCGGGTATTGAAATGCCAGGAATATTCCCTCACGAGCGCGGTCCTCAGGGGATAACTCAAGAAGATCTTTACCCTCAAAGATTATTTCACCTTTGGTTACTTTATAAGATTCGCGCCCCGCAAGAACTAGGGCTAAAGTGCTTTTGCCTGAACCGTTTGGTCCCATTATGGAATGGACTTCCCCAGCGTTCACCGTAAGGTTAAGTCCCTTCAAGATTTCCTGATCCTCTACACTCACATGTAGATTCTTTATTTCCAACATGTTATTTCTCCTTATTAAACTTATCTATTTTTGATTTAAAGAGTAAGAGTGCTATCCAACACTACCCTCAAGACTGATGCTCAGGAGCTTTTCAGCCTCTACCGCAAACTCAAACGGAAGTTCTTTAAATACGTCCTTGCAAAAACCGTTTACGATGAGAGATACAGCGTCTTCCGCAGAGAGACCGCGCTGTTGGCAATAAAAAATCTGATCTTCACCGATCTTAGAAGTTGATGCTTCATGTTCCATTTGAGCGGTTGAATTTTTTACTTCGATATAAGGGAAGGTATGCGCTCCACACTTATCCCCAATTAGCATAGAGTCACACTGACTATAGTTTCGTGCGCCCGTTGCGTCTTTACCTATCTGAACTAATCCTCTATATGTGTTTTGTCCGTGCCCTGCCGATATTCCTTTGGTTATTATGGTGCTCGATGTGTTTTTCCCAATGTGAATCATCTTGGTTCCGGTGTCTGCCTGCTGATATCTATTTGTAAGCGCTACGGAGTAAAATTCGCCAACTGAATTATCCCCTTCGAGGATACAGCTTGGATATTTCCATGTGATGGCGGATCCCGTTTCGACCTGTGTCCATGAAATATGCGAACTCTGTCCTAAGCACCTGCCGCGTTTTGTTACAAAATTATATATTCCTCCCTTACCTTCACTGTCGCCGGGATACCAGTTCTGAATAGTAGAATATTTGATAGTAGCATCCTTATGGGCTATAAGCTCTACTACTGCAGCATGCAGTTGGTTCTCATCACGCGCAGGGGCTGTGCAGCCTTCGAGATAGCTAACATAGCTCCCCTCTTCGGCAATAATTAGAGTCCTTTCGAACTGTCCGGTATTTTCGGCGTTAATACGGAAATAAGTAGAGAGCTCCATAGGGCAGCGGACACCTTTTGGGATATAAACAAACGATCCATCAGTAAAAACAGCAGTGTTTAAGGCTGCGAAAAAGTTGTCGTTATAAGGGACTACAGACCCTAGATATTCTTTTACAAGTTCCGGGTGTTCCTGAACCGCATCTGATATTGAGCAAAATATTACGCCATCCTCAGCCAGTTTTTCTTTAAATGTCGTAATAACTGAAACACTGTCAAATACCGCGTCTACTGCAACGCCAGCAAGCATTTTCTGCTCATCAAGTGGTATTCCAAGCTTGTCATATGTCTCTTTTATCTCAGGATCCAGGTCATCTAAGCTTTCAAGAGTCTGCTTTTTCTTAGGGGCTGCATAATAGCTTATAGCTTGGTAATCGATAGGAGAATAATGTACATTAGGCCATTTAGGCTCTTTCATTGTAAGCCAATTTTTATAGGCTTTCAGTCTCCACTCAAGGAGCCATTCGGGTTCGTTCTTTTTGGCCGATATCATTCGTATTACATCTTCGTTAAGTCCTGCTGGAGCAATTTCCTGCTCTATATCGGTCACGAAACCGTATTTGTATTCCTGTTCTGCTAATTTCTCTAAATCAACACTCATTAAAAGCCTCCTTAATTCACCCGGTTCAAAGTAACGGTTTTTCTTTCTTTAAGCATGTCCTCAAGTGTTGTGTCCTCCAGGATTTTGATTATGGAGAGTTGTATTCTATCCCACACGGGCAGCTGAGGGCATGTTTCGTATAATACACAGAGTGTATCTTTGTCCATACAGTCAACCATTCTTATCTCGCCTTCTATAGCTTCATACACATCTCGTAAATTTATTTCATTAGGCAATTTTCTTAACGTATAGCCTCCGTCAGGTCCCAGGGTTGATCTAACTAACCCATTTTTAACAAGGCGGCGCATAATTTTAGCGAGATAATTTAGCGGTATATGCTGCTCTTGGGAAATTTCTTTCATATTGTGTTTTCCAACAGGCTGATTTCCCATATATGTTAATGATCTCACAGCATAATCTAAGGTTTTGGATACTTGCATTATCAGATTCCTAAGCTTTATTAAAACTTGAGCTTTATTGAAACTTGTATAGCTAAATTATAATATGGACTTCATGGCTCCACAATGCATATGTTACTATATGGTAAAAATTACCAGATAAATATAATTTGTCAATTAGGTCTGAAATTATTAGCTTGCTTTCGGCAATTCAAATACAGTTATCTTTAGATTCCTGAATAGTCACTGAGTCTAGAATTTATAGGAATGGAATTAAAAACACAATGTTGGCAGGTCCTTGTGATTTATTGATATAATAGTTAAGTACTTGAAATGCGAATCAAATATATGTTATTATGGTTCTCTAGATATTTTAAAATTTCTGGAGTAGCCCTGTTCAATGTCCTCCTAGGTTCTTCATGAACTTTGACAGGGCCCTGTTTTAAGGGTACAATAATGTGGTTTAGGAGACCCTGATCAAATATAATTTTGTATCCTAAATTATGTATCAACATGCCTAAAATATTGATTTTCTAATCATAAATCTAGTTGCCGTAGGGAGGATTTAACATGGCCCATGAACTACCTGCACTTCCATATGAATACAATGCTTTAGAGCCCCATATTGATGCTCGTACTATGGAAATTCACCATAGCAAGCATCATCAGACCTATGTAAATAACTTAAACGCAGCGTTAAGCAGTCACCCTGAACTAGAGAGCAAAAGCGTTGAAGAATTAATACAGGATTTAAGCGCAATCCCTGAGGACATTAGAACTGCAGTTAGAAATAGTGGCGGAGGCCATGCAAATCACAGTATGTTCTGGCTTTGTATGAGCCCAAACGGAGGAGGCGAGCCCCAGGGCGATCTATCAGATGCAATTAACTCATCCTTTGGAAGTCTTGATGGCTTTAAGGAGCAGTTTGCAAAAGCTGCTACTACTAGATTTGGGAGCGGTTGGGCGTGGCTTTGTGTAGACGGGGGAGGCAACTTGGTTGTAACTTCTACTCCGAATCAGGATAATCCGATCTCCGATGGCCTTAACCCTATACTAGGTCTAGATGTTTGGGAGCATGCTTATTATCTCAATTATCAGAACAAAAGGCCAGATTATATTGCAGCCTGGTGGAACGTTGTAAACTGGGAACAAGTGGCAGCAAATTACGCCACATCAAAATAGGTTGAATTAATATAAAGAATTTGATAGAATTGGCGGTAACCGGGAGTTGGAACATTTTTTGACCTGCTAATATCAAGTTTATTGTTTGCGGGTCTGTAGATTGATGGTGCATAATTAGGTACTGGAGAATTATATAAATAGTCTTTTTAGTTATATATTTTGGAGGTTTTGTAATTTCCCTCCCCCAAAGGTTCCTAAAATCAGCTTTTTATGTATATAAGAACGGCTATATATAATTGTGTTCTATCTAGTCTATAATTCTTGCTAATAATTCAAGATAATTAAAAAGGAAAAGGACATGGAGACTAAATACCATGGAAACTAAATACAAGGAATTCGATGATTCTATATCAGTAAGTGAATTTGGAGAATTTGCAGAAGATTCGGGAGATGTGACTTCTTTAAAATTTAAAGAAAACTATGTTCAGAATAATGAATCTGAGAATCATTTCCAGTCAAGAAAGGTAAAGACTAAACCTAAGGGAGATGAAACTCCCGATGAACAACTTCGGTTGCTATACGTTTATTTTAAAGATATGTCCATTGAGCCGCTTTTTACAGCACATGAAGAGGTAGAGATTTCGGCTAAAATAAAGAAGTGTGAATCAATGGCTAGAGAGCTTATAGTGGTTGTTCATAAGCTAGGCGCCAAAAATCTAAAAGCTATATCAAACGGTCACAAAAATGGTAGAAATGGTGCCAATGGAGTGACAATACAAAAACGGATAAAGAGCCTTAATGCGTTTGTAAAAGTTTATACTGAAAATGCGATAAGAATGAAGCAGAGATTTGTTAAAGCGAATTTGAGATTGGTTATCACTATTTCCAGAAAGTACATGGGGCGTGGGTTACCATTATCAGATCTTATTCAAGAGGGCAATATGGGGCTTATGCGTGCTGTGGATAGATTTGATCACAGAAAGGGTTTTAAGTTCTCGACTTACGCATCTTGGTGGATACATCAAGCAATATTAAGAGCACTACAGGGCCAAACGAGAACAATCAAGGTGCCTGTCTATTTGCTAGAGCAGGCTAACAGGGTGTATAAGGTCAATGCGGTTTTAGCTAAGGATTTTGGACGCAAGCCTACACCTAAAGAAATATCACGTAAGTCCGGAATATCAGTTGAGGTAGTTAAACGTATATTGAGATCCACTAAAGATGCCATTAGCTTAGATACTCCTATTTTGGATGGGGAAAAAACAACGCTCCTTGATTCAATTGCTGACAATGAGACTGTAATTCCTGACTCAATGGTAGCTAAATCAGACTTAACGGATAAGTTAAGAGAGGCGCTTACACTACTTAATCCTAGGGAAGAAGAAATACTAAGATTAAGGTTTGGAATAGATCAAAATAGTACGTATACTTTGGACGAAATTGGGAAGAGATTTAACCTGACACGAGAGAGAATAAGGCAGATTGAAAAGGCTGCTCTTGGCAAACTTGCCAACTCTGAGATCAAGGATCATTTAGAAAGTTTCCTTAGATAAAATCATTTTAAAAAGATATTTATAACTCTATAGTTGTATTTTGAATGCTCAGATATAGATGTAATTTCTTCTATATTAAGTCAGTCAAGTATTCCGCCGATAATTGCTCCAATTAAAAGCGGTCCCACGTTAGATATTACAAGAATAAAACTGCCGGCTCCTGCCACAAATCCAATAATCGGAGCGCTTGTCAGCGCTGATCCAAACACAAAAAGCATAATACCCAGTATAATTGCCGGCAGAAAGACAGCAATTATGGCATTTATAAGACCACCTGCTTTCTTACCACCTACGATTCCAGCAATTAATGGTCCGAAACCGGGTAGCCAGAATAGTAGAATTGAGATTAAGAACATCCAGAAAATCCCGGATAATATGCTTCCCTTTTTTTGGTTTGCCACTATATTCTCATTGTAACATTATTTGCTATTTTGTTCACAATTTTTCTATTTTCAATAATTCGGATGCCCATTCATAATTTCTCGTGAGAGCAAAAAAAAGGCCCAAACTCTTTTAAGAGATGGGCCCAAGATTCATATGCTATTTTTTTTGCTGTTAATCTGTTAATCACACTTCGAGTATCCGCAGCTTCGGCAAGTCATGCAGCCCTGTTCAAATGCTAAAGCGCGGTCCCCACAATCGGGGCAGCGTTCTAGGTTTAAATCCATGGGCCTTTTTGCCGGTTCCCTAACCGAAGCGTCACCAACAGAGACAAAGTGTCTCTTTAATACCGTTGCTATAGCATCAGGGATTGACATGACTAGCTTGCCATCTGAGAAAACTGGAGAAGAGCCTCCTATTCCCTCAAGCTGCTCAACTACATCTTCTACCCCTATTCCCGATCTCAGGGCCAGCGATACCAGTCTTCCGGTGGCCTCCGCATCAGCCATTGTCGAATACCCCGATTTGCCGATCTGAACGAATACTTCAACCGGCCTTTCTTCAAATGTGTTTACTGTTACGTATAAATTTCCGTACCCTGTTTTTATTACCTCTGTAAAACCCTGAAGGCACTGGGGCCTTTTTATGGGTTTAATCTTTTCTGTATAGGATGAACGAAGGGATGAGATGGGGTTGGGGTGATGGGTTTTATTCATCCCTTCGTTCTGGGTCTGGGTCGGAAGCTTTTTTTCGTCTTTATCTTGCTGCTGGGATTTGGCCTCTTCTTCAGTAACCAATATCCCTTCTCTGGATCCCTCTCTGTAAACTGTAATGCCTTTACAGCCGAGTTTCCAAGCAAGGAAATAAATCTTTTCTACTTCTTCTAATGTTATATCGGCAGGTAAATTAACGGTGCTTGAGATGCATGAGTCTATATGTTTTTGAATTGCGGCCTGCATGCGAACCCTCATCTCAGGCTTAATTTCATGAGATGTTACAAATGTATCGGGTAGCTCGCTATCATTTTCAAGACCGAACTTCTCTCTATATTCGGTAACGAGCGGATGGTAAACTTTGAATTCTTCTTTTGATAGGGATTTAGAACGCCTAAAGTAAGATAGTGCGAATACGGGCTCAACGCCGCTTGTTGTTCCTGCAAGCAATGATCCGCTTCCTACAGGAGGAACGGTTAATATGCAGGCATTTCTAAGACCCTGTTTCTTTATTTTTTCTACTATCCGCTTGTCGATTGTATCTAAGAATGGGCGTGATAGATGTGTGTCGAGATCAAACACTGGAAAACTTCCCTTTTCAGAAGCAAGATCCGTGCTTGCTTCGTAAACTATGTTCTTTATATGTTCAAACATCTTATCTGCAAACTCAACACCCTCAGCAGTATCGTACTTAATATTGAGCTTTGCCAGCATGTCCCCGAAGCCTGTAAACCCAACTCCAATGCGTCTTGAGCGGGTAGAGGCTTTTGTTTGGAAACTGAGGGGATGTTTTTTCATGTTGTAGTCGAGCACGTTATCCAGGAAGCGTACAGAATATTGAAATGCTTTCTCCAAGTTTTCCCAATCGATAGATGCATTTTCAGTAAACGCATTTTTCACAAATGGGGAAAGGTTTATATTTCCAAGACAACAGTTCCCGTAATCCTCAAGAGCCTGCTCGCTGCATGGGTTAACTCCATGCACTTCCATCCCATTGTATTCGGTTGGTGAGTGTTTCTTCACTGAATCCCAGAAAATGAGGCCTGGTTCTGCGGATGCCCATGCTGATTTTACAAGTTTTTCCCAAATGTCTCTTGCCCTGATTGTTTTAGAGATTTTGACCTTTTCGTTCTCAAATTTGAGTTCAAAATCTGTATCATCTTCAACTGCTTGCATAAACTCGTCAGAAATTTTTATTGATATGTTTGCAAACTGAACTTTTGATCTTTGTTCGTCGTTTTTAATTTCAATGAATTCCTGAATGTCAGGGTGTTTAACGTCAAGAGTAATCATAAGAGCGCCGCGCCTTCCTGCTTGCCCGATTGTACCGGTGGTGGTTGAAAGTAAATCCATAAAGGATACTGCACCTGTGGAATAGATAGCGGAGTTATTTACCGGTGCACCCTTTGGTCTGAGGATAGATATGTCAGTTCCAACTCCTCCGCCGAATGAATAAGTCCGTGCCGCTTCTTTGCACCATTCGAAGATGCCTTCGAGTGAATCCTCTTTGATCGGCATATAATAGCAATTTAAGAGGGTTGCTCTTCTCTGTTGTCCGGCGCCAAATAAAATCCTTCCGCCCGGGATAAATTTAAAGTTAGATAAGAGCCAGTAGAAATTGTCTTCCCAATGGGCTTTAAGCTCTTTGTTCTTTTCTGGAGAGGCCATTTCTCTTGCAACTCTATGCCACATGTCTTCAGGCTTATGCTCAACGATTCTTCCTGATTTATCGCGAAGCGCGTATTTTTCGTAGAAAACCCTGGCCCGAAGCTCATCTCCGCCAAAAGCGTCTATTGTCTTTTCCGGAATATCCATTAATCCTTCGGTTTGTTTAACAACTTCTACTACTTCTTCTTCGGTATCAGATTCACTTTGATTTAGTGTTTGTTCCAGTTCCGTATTCAGTTCGTTTTTCTCTATTAAACCTTTTCCATTCCCGTTAGTCTCAGTAGGGCCAAGTTTATCTGAAGCCATTCTTGCCATCCTCCGTGTTCGATTGGTTGTGTACTATCTTGTGCTACGAATCGATTGAACCACAATATGTTGTGGTTGTCAATAGGTTATTTTTGATGATTTTTTCTCGATTGTAGAAAATTGAATAACTTCAATGTATTAGACGATGAAAATTTTTTTGAAAATGAAAGCCACAAGATAAAGAACGGTTGCAACACATTCTTAAAGTATAGTTTTAACAATTTGACGGGGAATTATGAGGATTAGGAGTAAAAAGAAAAGTTGTCAGCTATGATTCTCAATTGAGTGAGAAAATGATAGCATTTTTTGTAATTTTCCACAAGGGGGAATATAAAATTTCTAAAAAAATGTTTATTATACAAGACAGCGCATTATATATTTTAAAGATAAAATAGTAAGCTGATAGGCATATGTTTTCTATTACTAAAGAAAAGAGAATAGATGAAATATTGGACTTTTGGTTTGGGTGTTTAAAAGATAATGAAATTCCTTCCGAGGCGCACAGGAGAATCTGATGGATCAAAAATGATGAAAATGATAAGGAGATAAAAGATTATTTTGAGACTGATCTTACACAAGCAATAAAAGGAGTTTTAGAGTATTGGAAGTTATCTCCCAGAAGTTTGACAACAAATGGAGAAGTAAACACTACATCATCTCTGTAATGGGAAAGGATGTCATCAATGTTATTACTATTCCATATTTCAATCCAATCTTGTACCAGCTCTTGAGCCTTTTCTTTGGATATCATCGAATGGTAAATCGAATAAATACAATTTGTAGAATAAACTTAGGTTAGCTAATAATAGGGGTAAATCTCCGAAATGGGTTTACCCCTATTTATTATATCGATTTAAATATTTGATTGTATCTTGTTCAAGATATAGCGAGAGAGGGTTTCATCGCCGAATGTACCCACACGTATTGTAATCTCTGTTATGTTGTCACCGATTCTTTTTACGTTAATATGAACCTTCTTGTTGTCGGCTGTAACACATTCATATTTGCCTGATATTGCGTCACTAACTTTATTGATGACTATAAAATCAAGTTCTTCAACTGTTTTAACTGTAGCAGCCCATACTCTACTGAAGCTATAGCCTTCCGTAGATTTTAATTCACCTTTTAAGTAGGCAATTGTTCCCGCTCCCACAGCTGCTCCTCCTCCAATTGCCACTGCAGCCAGGCATCCTGTCAAGACAGCCGGACTTGCCAGGAGTAATAAGATAAGTACTAGCTTACGGTGTTTCTTATTCATAATTTTGCCTCCTTGAATTTGTTTAAAATGGGATGAATCTCTTTTGATAATATGGTCATAGTGAACTTGGTATTCAATTATATCCGGTGATTGTTAATTAAGGCAACACTAAATGTTTAGATTTGAAAATAAATGCACCTACAATAGCTATTTTAGTATGGTTTATAACCTTAATTAGGGGAATCCTTGAAATTAGTCACTTCCATTACCACTTCAGGTGTTCCAACACCGTTTTCAAGCCCTTCGTAACGAACCCACCTGTGAGGAGGCTCTACTGTGAACCAGAAATAGGTTTTGGGAAAGAGGATTTTAAATACTCCTAGCACTCCCAATTTTGGTACTATTTCAACTTTGTAACACTCAATTTCTCCGTCTTTAGTCTTAATTTTTTCGATACCTCTTTCTTTAAACTCCACATTGTAGAGCTCAGGCTCATTGGATAGAATTTTTGCTTTAGTTGTCCCATCTGTACCAAAAGGCAAAGTGCGTAGAGCATATACAATGCCCTCTACAATAAGAGTATCGGAAGTAATGTCATATTGCTTTCTTAGGTAAGTATTAAGTTCTAAATCTTCTCTTTCAAAAACTGCAGTATTTTTTTTATGGTTGAATTTCTTCTTATCGATCATAATCAAGTTGCCCCTCAAATCTTTGATTCTGGTTTCTGATTCAAGTGGAATAAATTCATCTTCGGCTTTCCAAATTGAGACGGATCGCCAAGTCATGTCTTTTCTAAAAGGGCTAGTAAGACCCTTAGCTTTAATAACAAGCTTAAATTTTGTCTCTCCGTTTTCTATATAAATGTCGGTTTTCCAATCTGCTTTCCATCTCAGCCCACCATCCTTATATTCGGTTACAATAGTACCTTTCTCATTAGGGATTATTGGGGGGACTTTAAATGGTTCAGCTAATAATGGAATTCCATTAAATAGTAGGATTGATAGAATTAGTATGATGTATTTGTTCATTAGCCCTTTTTGGTAATAACTGTATAAAGTGATATCATGTCATCTAATTAAACGCAACTTTAAACAGTTAAAGTTCTCTAAATATCACAGTTCTTACTAATTAGATATCACATCTGGGACTTAGATGCCAACTTTTTCAAACTAGGAGAATTTAATGAAGAAGCTTTTTGGAGAACACTATCTTATAATCGGAATCATTTTAGGCGTGATTCTGGGCGTATTAGTAGGATCATTATATCCAGTACTCAGCATTAAACTCGGATTCCTAGGGACGCTTTTCCTAAACGCCCTAAAAATGATAGTGCTTCCACTGATTGTGGTCTCTATAACGCTCAGCATTATGAAAGTTGGCAATCTCGGCTCGCTCGGGCTGAAAACCCTTTTTTATTATTTAATAACGACAGGTATAGCTGTTTTTATAGGCATTGTAGTTGTAAACGTTATACACCCAGGGGACGGGGGTATGGCTCTTACAGGTCAAATGCCGGATATTGTAAGTGCTAAGGAAAATATTAGCCTGATTGATGTCCTGTTATTAAAATTCGTATCTCCCAATCTATTTAATTCTGCAGAGGAATTTGAGATACTGCCTCTTATAGTTGCCTCAATACTCTTTGGCGCCGCGTTTGCCAGTCTAGGAAAGGAAAACAAAGTAATAGTGGAAGTATTTACAATTTTAGACAAAGCGATCATGAAGATAGTTCGCTGGATTATGATTTTTACCCCCATCGGGATTTTCAGTTTGATAGCAGATAGAATTGGGATGGCAGGCGGAGGCGGAGCCGTAATTGAGCTTGCAATGGAGCTTGGAAAGTATGTTTTAAGTGTTGTCGTAGGACTCTCTATACATGGTTTTATTGTATTGCCGATTATTTTGCTGCTCTTTGCAAAAAGAAACCCCCTGGAATATGTTCAAAATTTAAGCAAGGCATTACTTACTGCATTTTCTACTGCTTCTTCTTCTGCTACTCTTCCCCTTACTATGGAGGGGGTAATAGATGAAGCAAAAGTGACACCTAAAGTGGGCAAATTTGTTTTACCGCTTGGGGCAACGATCAATATGGATGGTACAGCCCTATACGAGGCGGTAGCTGTGATATTTATAGCCCAGAGCTATGGGATAGAACTCGGAATGGCCGAGATGGTTGTAGTTTTCTTCACCGCTACGCTTGCAGCAATTGGAGCAGCCGGTATCCCGGAGGCAGGGCTTGTGACTATGGTACTGGTTTTACAAGCTGTAGGGCTTCCTCTTGAGGGTGTCGGTTTAATTCTGGCGATTGACTGGCTCTTGGATCGTTTTAGGACAACAGTAAATGTTTGGGGAGACTGCATTGGTGCAGCTGTGATAGACCGGTTTGAAAACGGGGACGTACAAAAGGGATGAGAAAAAATATTCTTATATCCTGGAGCGGGGGTAAAGACAGCTCACTTGCTCTGTATGAAATTCAAAAAAGCCGGGATTATGAAGTAGCAGCTTTAATAACTACCATCACTTCTGATTATGATAGGGTTAGTATGCATGGATTAAGGACTATTTTATTGGATGAACAGGCTAGCTCTTCAAATATTCCTCTTGAGAAAATTTTTATCTCGAAAAATGCATCAAATGATGAATATGAATCCAGGTTGAAAGAGGTCTTATTAAAATACAAACAGCTCGGAATTAGAGATGTTGTGTTCGGCGACTTGTTCTTAGAGGAAATTAAGAAATACCGGGAAGATCTCCTGGGGAAAATCGGGATGGAATGTGTTTTTCCAATTTGGAAAAGAGATACGGTGAAATTGGCTAAGAGATTTATAGAGTTGGGTTTTAAGGCAATTACTGTCTGTGTTGATTCTAATGTCTTAGGTAAAGAATTTGCAGGAAGGGAATTTGACGAGCATTTTTTAGATGACCTGCCTAAAGCAATTGATCCATGCGGTGAAAACGGGGAATTCCATACATTAATGTAATATATAGTATAACCCATTATATATACTATCTTAATCTATGCTAATGATACCTGATAAAAATAAAATATACAAGGTTTTTTTTTGCAAACAGTGAGCATTGGTCTTATTAGGCACAATTAACTGGTTTATTTTAATTGCTAATAAGAAAACGGGTTTAAAATATTAAATTAGTAGAGCTAAAAGATATACTGCTCCCTTTTAAGAACCTAGTAGTATTAAGCTAGTAAAAACTCGATGCAGTTCCTTCATTCAGCACATGGATACCGCGCACCGATTCAGGTAGAAGAAGAGTATTACAGGAATCATGCTTCATATTTGAACGCTGCTTGACTATTTTGGGTGAGGCAAAACACCCATTTGTCTCAAATATCTAGTGAACCTATTTATTTTTATTGACATGAGCTTATCTTTTGTGAGATAATGGTAATAGGGAAATTTAACTCACAAAATAGTATAAAAGATAGTTTGCCATCGCAATCATCTTTGTAAGATTCTCGAAAGACCATCCTCTTGGACAGACGCTCCAAACTGTTGTCAATTCCCCGAAAAGGAGGTTGCTATGAAGCAACTGTTATCAAAAATAAGTGTAGGAAGTCTAGTAGTTGTGATGTTGGTAGCGGCTTCCATCGGAATATTTTCAGTCACTTCCCTCCAGGCTGACGAGACATGCATGTCGCCTTACATGGCCAAGATTACAGGGCAAGAAGATTTTGTATATGTATTGACTCTGGGAGTGGAGGGGCTTGGAGATGGTTCGGATAAACTGGTCACCATTGATGTACGACCAGGCTCAAAAACTTATGGTAAGGTCATCCATACCCTATCTGTGGGGGGACGAAACGAGATGCATCATGCCGGCCTCACAGATGATCGCCGCTATTTGTGGGCAGGCGGCCTGGATACCAGCATGACCTTTATCTTCGACATTCATAGCGACCCTGCCAAGCCGCGTCTGCACAAAACCATTAAGGATTTTGTAGCTAAATCAGGTGGTGCAGTCGGTCCTCATACTTTCTATGCCTTACCCGGTCGGATGATGATCTCAGCATTGTCTAACGACAAGGACCACGGTGGACGCACCGCTCTTGTTGAATACACCAACGAAGGGGAATACATTACCACTCACTGGATACCAACTGAAGAAAATAAGCTCGGCGCCAAAATTGAAAAAATTGCTGACGGCTACGGGTATGATGTGCGAGTTCTGCCGCGTAAGAACGTTATGCTAACCTCTTCTTTTACCGGCTGGTCCAACTATATGATGGACTTTGGACAGATGTTGGGGGATGAAGAAGCTATGAAGCGTTTCGGTCAAACCGTAACGGTTTGGGACTTACATGCACGTAAGGCGAAGAAAGTCTTGCACGTACCCGGTGCACCCCTTGAGATTCGTTTTGCATGGGGGCCCACTCATAATTATGCCTTTACTACCACAGCCTTAACATCTAAGCTTTGGTTGATCTACGAAGATGACAAAGGAGAGTGGCAAGCCAAAGAGGTAGCTGATATTGGTGACCCATCCACAATTCCCCTACCGGTGGATATCAGTATCGGCACAGACGATAAAACTCTATGGGTGGATAGTTTCATGGACGGAAAAGTACGCCTCTTTGACATCAGTGATCCATTTCATCCCAAACCCATATACGAAAAAACCATAGGTTCGCAGCTCAACATGGTGTCGCAAAGCTGGGATGGAAAGCGTCTCTACTTCACCTCTTCGTTGCTTGCCAACTGGGATAAAAAAGGGCAAGATGACCAACAATTCCTCAAAGCTTATGAATGGGACGGTCATGAACTGACGCATAAGTTCACGGTCGATTTTTATAAGGAAAAACTGGGCCGGTCTCACATCATGCGCTTTGGAGCTTATTCTTTGTATGGTAAGGTCCCGCCCTCTGCGGTTTCAAATTAGAAACCAAGCGGGAGAAACCTTGTCGGGGGAAATAGGCTCATGACTCTTTTTAAAATAATCCTGCCACTAATAACTTTGGTATTGGTTGCACTACCAACCATCAGGGTATCTGCTCACTCCGACAAACCACATTCTAACAAACAAAATGAAAATACCGCATCGCTTAATCGCCAACTGGAATACGAACCGCCCGCTCCGGGCAGTTATCGCCTACCTCCTATCCAGCAGGCTGTGGATGGCGATGTGATTGATGCCGATGGTAGAGAACACCATTTGTTTGAATTGATGGCGGATAAATACGTTATCTTGAGCTTTATCTTCACAACCTGCTCTGACCTAAAAGGGTGTCCGCTGGCAACTCTCACATTGAATAACATCAGGGTTACATTGGAAAAAGATCCTACTTTAGCTGAAGAGGTGCGTTTCCTTAGCCTCAGTTTCGATCCAGAACACGATACACCTGAGGTTATGCGCCAATACACAGAATTGCATGGTTTTGACGATGCCAGACGTAAAAACCGCTGGCGCTTTTTAACTACCACCTCTAAGAATAATCTACAGCCGATATTGGACGGATATGGTCAATATGTAGTGCGCGAGTACGACTCGAAGGGTCAGTCCACAGGGGGCTTTTCCCATGTGCTTAAAGTTTATTTAGTCGACCCAGAGCGCAAGGTCCGTAATATTTATAGCACCAGCTTTCTCTATCCGGAGCTTATTATCAATGACATTAAGACCTTGATTTTAGAAAAGGCGGAGTTTCAATAACAGGCTTGCCCATGTCACCTATATCTGTTTCCATCGTCAAAAAAAAGGGTGTGATCCTATGCCTGGTTTTATTCGTATTGTTTTTCTTTTCCAAATCGCTAATATCAGATGAGCTTGCAATTCGTGCAAACCTGGACGATCTGGCCTTGAAGCGAACTAAAAAGTCGCACTTGGGTCTTCCCAAAGTACCATTCCCGGATGACAATCTACCCTCGGTAGCAAAAATCCAGCTCGGACGCAAACTATTTTCCGACCGTCGATTGTCACACAATAACACGATGTCTTGCGCCATGTGCCACGTCCCTGAGCAAGGTTTCACAGTTAACGAAATTGCAACGGCTGTGGGGCGGGAAGGTAAAAGCTTACGGCGTAATGCCCCAACTCTGCTAAACGTTGCCTTCATGGCTCCACTCTTTCACGATGGCCGCGAGACAAGTCTAGAGACCCAGGTAATTGGGCCTTTGCTTGCCGTTGATGAGATGGGCAATCCCTCGGCTGGATATCTGATAGAAAAGATCAAACAATTGGATGATTACGACGACCTTTTTGAGCGCGCTTTCGGACGTGGAGTTAGCATTGAGACCATTGGACAGGCCCTTGCCACTTATCAACGCACTTTAATATCCACTCATTCTCCTTTTGATCGCTTTTACTATGGCAAGGAACCAGACGCTCTTACCTCAAAGGAAAAAAAAGGCTTTCACCTATTCATAGGCAAGGCAAAATGTGTTAGCTGCCACCTAATTACTGAGGAGTACGCTCTATTTACCGATAATAATTTCCACGATACCGGTCTGGGATGGTATAACAGTATGGTAAAACCTACTGCTGACCAATTCATACGTGTTCAATTGGCTCCTGGTGTATTCACCTCCATCAGCCGAGAGGTGGTTAAAAGTGTCGGCCATCCTAGACCGAATGACTTAGGACGCTATGAGGTTACACTGGATCTTTCCGACCGTTGGCGCTACAAAACGCCCACTCTTCGCAATATCGCCCTCACCGCTCCATACATGCACGACGGTTCGCTTTCCACACTCCACGAAGTGGTTATGTTCTACAATCAGGGCGGACATCCACACGATAATCTGGATCCTTTGATTACACCACTTCGCCTGAGCAAAGAGGAGATAGAGGCCCTTGTAGACTTCCTCAACATCTTAACCGGAGACAATATTCAGGAACTTGTATTAGATAACCGTAGTGAAAAAATAGGCAATCCCGGTGCGATTTTTCATCCGAAAGTGACCTGCCCCCCAATAATAGGACCATAAGTTAAGTTAGATTTTTGAGAGAAACCCATATATAAAGGAGGTCATCAGAATAGGCAGAAAGCATCTGCATTCCTCATTATTCCAACTTAAACCTCTCCTGACAAAAGGGGTGCAGTATAAGAAAGGGCATTAGAAGATTTACAGTTGTGCTACCAGCCGACACACAGCCACCTAAGGAGCAACTGTCCTCAATGGTTTTGTACTGTTTTGTGATATAAGATAAGATAAATAGTTTAGGCATCAAATCGGTTAAGTGAATCGCGGAGCAGGTATATTTTGACCGTTACAGTCTACTGAAACATAGCAGAGGAGATCCCAAATGCAACCAAGAACTCAGTATGCCAAGAGCGGCGACGTACACATCGCCTATCAGGTCTTTGGTGAAGGCGCTGTTGATCTCGTCTTTGTGCCCGGGTTTGTCTCGCACATAGAGAATTACTGGGATGAACCCAATTTCGCTCGGTGGCTGCGAAGGCTGGGAAATTTCTCTCGTGTAATCATGTTCGATAAGCGAGGCACAGGTCTTTCAGACCAAGTCAGCGAGCTTCCAGGCATGGATCAGCGCATGGACGATGTTCGCGCAGTCATGGATGCAGTGGGAATCGAGCGAGCTGCGATATTCGGAATATCTGAAGGGGGATCGCTCGCGACGCTTTTCGCAGCCTCACACCCAGAGCGATCACAGGCTTTGATTATCTATGGTGGCTTTGCACAATTCTCGGACTGGATGACGCAAGAAGCACTGGAGAGCCTCTTTCAATACATAGACAAAAGTTGGGGCAGTGGAGAGGGCTGGCTGAAATTTGCTCCCACAAAGGAAGGCGATTTGGCATTCCAGCAATGGTGGGGCAAGTTTGAAAGACTCGGCGCAAGCCCTGGTGCTGTAACAACACTCATGCGCATGAACAGCCAGATTGACATCACTGAGATACTTCCGTCGGTTAATGTGCCCACATTGGTCATTCACAGAAAAGACGATCTGCTGGTGAGGGTTGAAGCAGGCCGACTCCTTGCCGAGCGTATTCCTGGAGCAAAGTACGTGGAACTATCCGGGGCCGATCACCTACCGTTTGTTGGCGAGAACTCGGACCGGATTCTCGACGAGATGGAGCATTTCCTCACCGGTGAAACGTCAACACCAAGCGTTGAACGCGTGCTGGCAACGGTTGTCTTCACCGATATAGTGGGTTCAACGGCAAGGGCTGAAGCATTGGGAGACCAGGCGTGGGGCGACCTTCTAGACTTGCATGACAAGGCCGTGCGGAAGGAGTTGGAGCGGTTCCGCGGCAATGAGGTCAAATGGACTGGTGATGGGTTCCTCGCGGCGTTCGACGGACCGGCCCGTGCGATTCAATGTGCGCTCGCAATTGTTAGTACCGTGAGGGCATTGGGTATCGAAGTACGCGCGGGCATTCACACCGGCGAAGTCGACTTCGTCAAGAATGATATTCGCGGTATCGCAGTTCACATCGCGTCCCGCGTAGCCGATCTGGCCAACGCAGGGGATGTCGTAGTATCCCGCACGGTAAAGGATCTCGTCGCCGGCTCCGGCATCGCCTTTCAGGACTATGGAACTCACGAACTAAAGGGTGTTCCTGACCGGTGGATGCTGTTCCGAGCCAGTGGTTAACACACGTTAACCTGCCTGGGACTCAGGTGACCTGCCCCCCTATAATAGGTCCATAAGTTAAGTTAGATTTTTTGACAGTGAGCCTCACCCCAAAGCTGTACCACGTAAATTAGAGATTTCTGGCTTTTTTAAGTGCTTTTTCACATACTCCTCAGGCGTCATATTATCCAGCGCCCAAAAATATTTTATAGAGAATATAAATAATCTATAAAATACCGTTGTCCTTAGCGTATTATTCTATATAATATTATCCATAGACTATAAAATATATAGAGCAAAAAATGAATTCCAACACTTATAACATTGATAGAGAAAAGATTTTAGACTTTGATCAAAGATCAAAGCTATTAAAAACATGTAGAGACAAATCTGAGCTGGATTTATTACATGGACGTGAAACATGGGTAAAACGTTACATGTTGGTGGATTTGGCACTTTTTAGCGGTTTACGTGTAGCATAGAACACTAACTTAAAAATCGGCGATATTGAATTAACAACTAAAGATCCATATTTAATTGT
>SMWY01000081.1 GCA_004356555.1 Candidatus Dadabacteria bacterium | reverse complement strand
CCTGCTTCCATAGAAGCTGCAACATGAATAGCTTCAGTCATCTGCTCCGGATCAGCTCCTGACTCCAGGCACTTAGTAGTGTATGCGTCGATACAGTAAGGACATCTTTTGACGTGTGAAACGGCAAGAGCAATGAGAGCTTTCTCCCTTTTTGTAAGAGCGCCGTCTTCTCCCACAGCAGAATTGTAGTAATCAAAGAATTTTTTCATCAAATCTTTACTGAATTTTCCAATCTCTGGAAAGCGTTTTAAGTCTTTTGAGTCATAATAATCCATATCTAGCCTCCGTTACTGCTTTTTTATCCATTATTTTAACAGCAACTGGTGCCGTTACCATTATTCGCATTCGGTGAGCAACAAGAGGCCTCCTTGGAATTCTGATCAGGCTCTAAGATTGTAAACATCCCTTTGTAGGGTATGTCAGATAACTTCTGTGCAGTATCAGTGCATACTTCAATAGACTGATTCCTTGGAAATACATGACCCTCTTCGTCAATTATTACTTTGAAGGGGCCGTTATAAACTGCGTGTTGGCCGATAAATACACAGCCAGCGGTTTTTTCAAACTTGTAGCCTCTTACTGTAATTGAATAGAAATCAATGTTCTCAATAGTTTTCCAGTATGTCTTGCCAAGCACCTCTATGCCGTAGAAACCAGCTTGCTCCAAATATGATAAGAATTGATCCTCAGTCAAAGCGCCCGCTATACATTCCCCTAAAAGCTGCTCATTGCCTCTTATGTTTTCAGGGATCCTCTGAGATGAGATGATGTCTGATACTACGATTCTGCCGTGGTCTTTTAAAATCCTGATCATCTCTCTAAATACTTTTCTTTTATCGGGTGAGAGGTTGATTACACAGTTGGATGTTATGAGATCCACAGATTTATTATCGACTGGTATCTCTTCTAGAAAGCCTTTTCTAAATTCAACAATATCGTAGCCCAAGTTGGTGGAGACTGCGCTCTTACTTTCATTAGCAACTTTGAGCATATTATCGGTCATATCCACACCGATTACTTGTCCCCTGGCTCCTGTTTTCTTTGCTGCTATAAAACAATCGATGCCCGCTCCAAAGCCCAAGTCTACTACAACTTCTCCTTCTTTTATCCCGGCAAGGCTGATTGGGCTGCCGCATCCATAAAATCTATCTATTACCTCCCCGGGGATATGACCAATGTCTTCTGTGGGGTAAGCGGTGGGACAACAAAGATCCTCTTTAGGTTCTTGCGCTGCCTTGCCGTAGTAATCTTTGACGAATTCTCTTGTACTCTCTGATTTTTGCATTTATTTAATGCCCCCTCAATAATTTGCTCTAATGGAAAATATTACCTAATTTGTGTTTTTTAGAAATATTTCATTCCGACGCATAGTATGAATGTTGGAATGAACGGTAAAATTAAATTTCCTTTTTTCTCATATCTGCTAATCTGCCAAACTCTACTCTACAGCAACTGAAATCCAGCACTTTTTTTCTGTTATTTTTTTGTTTGTAAAATATCGGATGGAGTTTATACATCACAAATTTTCCGTCTTTGTTGTCTATTACAAGCCCTGAGTTCCTAAGCACACCCAGAGGGTGTGGGACCTGGGAGAAATCAGTGCCGATATTATCTGAGATTTCGGAAACTGAGGATTCCCCATTGAAAAGATATTCAAGAATTTTAAGGCGAGTATTATCGGCAAGGGCTTTTAAAACTTTAGCACACTCTTGTGAATCCATAACATTGTCCATTTAACGTTTAGATGTAGCTCGGGTTTAAAAGATGCATGAAAATTCATTCATATCAAATATATATTTTCAGGTGTTCAGATAAATTCTTGATTGTGGAACTCATAAACAAAATACGTTTTTCTTAAGGCTTATTCTCATTTCGTCATCTTTATGTAAATTACTTTAGGTTACATTCTTATTACGAGCTTTGTATAAATTTTAGGATGTGGTAAAAGTTTACTGTAAGTTGCTGTTTGAAAAGAATATTTTAGTTAACAAAGTGGCTTTAACCAATTTATTAAGAACGATCTCTTTATTTGAACACATTTTACAGGTACTAAAGGAATGAATAGCAATGTTAAAAGCAATTATCTTTGATTTTGATGGGGTCATAGCGGATACAGAACCCCTTCATCTAAAGGCCTTTCAGTTAACACTCAAGGAAAATGGGATTGAGCTTTCAGATGAAGACTATTTTGAAAACTATCTTGCTTATGATGATAAAACTCTTTTTAAAGAATTACTTAAAGATAGGAACTACGAGCATAATGAAGCTCAGATATCTGATTTTATGAATCGAAAGTCAGAACATTTTGAGAATGTTCTTAAAGGAAATATTCTTGTTTTAGAAGGTGTGCCGGAATTTATCTCTGAGGTTAGCGGTAAATACCCTTTGGCAATTGGCTCTGGTGCGATTAGAAGCGAGATTATAGATATACTTGAATCTGGAGGATTAAGGGAGCATTTTGAAATTATCGTCAGTGCCGATGAGGTCATAAACTGCAAACCTGATCCGGAAGTTTTTATAGAAGCACTTAGAAGACTAAATAATTTAGATTCAGTTTCTGAGAAAATCTCACCTCAGGAGTGTTTGGTAATAGAGGATTCTACCTCTGGAATAAAAGCTGCACATTCAGCCGGTATGAAGTGTTTAGCTATCACAAATTCCTATGCTGCTGAAAAGCTATCGGAGGCAGAATTGATAAAACAAAGCTTGAAAGGTATTTATTTAGAAGAGATAGAAGACTTGTTCTGAGTTGGAATCCATAATTTGAGAAATACACTAAGTCCAATTACTATTTAGCTATGAAAATCTGTGCTTTAATAATGGCTGGGGGAGAAGGGAAGAGATTTTGGCCTCTAAGTAAGAAATCAAGGCCCAAGCAATTTCTTTCTCTTGCCGGAGAGAAGTCGCTAATTAGACAGACTGTGGATAGGATACTCCCTTTAATCCCGATTGATAGGATCTATATAGTAACTACGGAACTATATGCCGATCAGACCCTGGAGCATATTCCTGAACTTCCGCAACAAAATTTAATTCTTGAACCTGACGGAAAAAATACAGCTCCATGTATAGCTTATGGCACGCTCAAAATAAAAAAAGTTTACGACGATTCTGTAACAGTAGTATTGCCAGCCGATCATGTTATCGGAGACGACAAAGCATTTAGAGAAGCTCTCAGCTTTGCGGCGGATGTTGCTGATACAAAGCTTGATAATGGTGAATACCCTTTAATAACCTTGGGCGTTACACCTACTACGGCGGAGACGGGCTACGGTTATATAAAAGGAACAGATGATAAGATCGCCTCATCAGAAAACTACAGGGCGTTAAGGATTGAAAAGTTTACGGAAAAGCCTGATTTGGAGACTTCCATTAGCTTTATAGATCAGGGAGGATATTATTGGAATAGCGGCATATTTATATGGAAAACCTCATCCATCATCCGAGCATTCTCAGATATTATACCTAAGTGGTATAAGCGTTTTGATGAAATTTCAAAGAACCTTAGCAGCATATCCGAAGTAGGTGCTGTATCAAAATTCTATGGAGAGATATCGGGCGGATCGATAGATAAGTTAATATTGGAGCATTCTGAGAATACTCTTGTTATACCTATTAGTTTCCCGTGGAGTGATGTTGGAAACTGGAAAGCACTTGACGAATTTCTGAGGAATGAAGAGAATGAAAACATTGTACGGGGGAATGCGGTTTCTATTGATTCTTCTAAGTGTTTGGTCTTTGGTGCAGATAAACTAATAGCGCTTGTTGGTGTAGAAAATATAGTGGTTGTTGAGTCTGAAGGCTCGATTTTAGTCTTAAACAAAGAGAGGTCACAGGACGTTAAAAAAGTGATTGATGAGATTAACAAAACACGAAAATAATCTGATGCCAACCTCCCATCTTTATTGAAAAATATCAATAAGTGTCCTAGAATTAATAATAAGTTAAAATTTTCAGTATATTCAGCATAAAAGGAATTAAGTGGATAGAAGATGATACAAGGAATTTCATTTATAGTTTCAGGCCCCTCAGGGGGTGGAAAGACTACACTTGCAAAAGGTGTTTTAGATAAGCTCGACAATCTTAGGTTTTCGGTATCGTACACAACAAGAGAACCCAGGGACGGCGAGATTGATGGACGGGATTACAGATTTATATCTGAGGCCGAATTTCAAAAGATGGTTCAGGAGGAACGCTTTATCGAACATGCCCTGGTACACGGTAATTATTATGGTACTCCTTTGGATGAGTTCGAAAATGCTCGAACTTCAGGTGTTGATCTCCTTCTTGATATAGATGTTCAGGGGGCGAGCCAGCTAAGAAAAGGTTATCCCTCGGCAGTATTTTGTTTTGTATTGCCACCTTCTTTTGAGATTTTAAAGGAGAGATTAATAGAGAGGAGCAGTGATAGAGATAATGATATTAATAAACGACTTATAAGGGCAAAAGAGGAGACTGAAGAGTTAAATTTGGAGAACTATGATTATATTATAGTTAATGACAATATTGATCAGGCACTTGAGCGTTTATCTTCAATAATAGTTTCAACAAGGTGCGAAAGTAAAAGGCTCGTAGAAAAGGTAAAAGCGGATTTTTTTAGCGGTATAAAATGATAAGGCTTAACGACATAATAGACAGTGTTAATTCCTATCTTCACTTAAGTGATGAAGATGTGGAGATGATAAAGAGGGCATATGTCTACTCTGCAAAGGTTCACACAGGGCAGAAGCGGAGTTCTGGAGAGCCCTATCTTAGCCACCCACTGGAAGTATGTGGAATCCTCACTCAAATGAAGCTTGATGTTTCCTCTATTATTACGGGTCTTCTCCATGACACTGTGGAGGATACTCTTGCCACTTCAGAGGAAATTGAATCTATGTTTGGTAAAGAGATAGCTTTTCTTGTAGAGGGCGCTACAAAAATAGGGCAGCTGCCCTATACCTCCAATATTGAGCGCCAAGCTGAGGGTTTTAGGAAATTGATATTGGCAACAGCAAAAGATATGAGAGTAGTTCTTATAAAACTTGCCGACAGGCTTCATAATATGAGAACTTTGGAGCATCTCTCTGAGGATCGACAAAAGAGAATAGCCAGTGAAACATTTGATATTTATGCTCCTCTTTCTCATAGGCTTGGAATAAATTGGGTTACTACAGAGCTTGAGGATTTATCTTTTCGGTTTTTAAATCCACAAGAATATAATATAATCGCGAGGCAGATTTCTAAGGGGAAAAAGGTATGGGAAGCGCATGTAGAGGAAGCCAAAACTATACTTGCTGATAAACTTTCAGAGTTTGATTTAAATCCTGAAATTACGGGCCGCTTTAAGCATATTTACGGCATTTATAGAAAAATGCAGGAACAGAATCTGGAATTTGAGAATGTATATGACGTAATAGCTTTTAGGCTTATCACGGATTCCCTTAAGGAGTGTTACGAGACCCTTGGAGCAGTTCACGCCTCTTGGAAACCAGTGCCTGGACGATTTAAAGATTATATTGCTCTTCCTAAAGGAAATGGATATCAGTCTCTTCATACAACTGTCATCGGACCTTTTGGTGAAAGAATGGAGATACAGATAAGAACGCGCGCTATGCATGAGCTTGCAGAGTATGGTGTGGCATCGCATTGGAAGTACAAAGAGGGCAAGCTGGACGGTGGAGGAACATATGAGATATATGCTACCTTGAGACAGCTGCTTGAATGGAAGGACATTAAAGACCCTACAGAATATATGGAGGCGATTAAGGGAGAGCTGATTGCAGATGTAGTTTATGTCTTTACTCCCAAAGGGGATCTTAAAGAACTTCCTACCGGGGCTACTCCCGTGGATTTTGCATATTCGGTGCACACTGAAGTCGGAAATAAATGCACCAGGGCAAATGTCAACGGAAAATTAGTGCCGCTAAATCATCAGTTAAACACTGGAGATACTGTTGAGATTGTTACATCAAAAGATCAACATCCTAACAGGGATTGGCTAAAATTTGTAGTAACATCAGGCGCTAAGACAAAAATCCGCTCTTGGCTCCGAACTGAAGAGAGTAAACAATCCGAGATAGTTGGAAAATCTATATGTGAGAGAAAATTTAAACAAAGCGGGCTGGATTTTCAGGCTATGCGGAAGAAAGGCGAGCTTGCCAAAGCCTTGAAAGAGCTAAAATTCAAAGACGTAAAAGATTTTTATATTGCAATAGGGTTTGGCAAGATATCAGCTAATGATCTTCTTAAGAGGGTGATTCCTACAGAAAAGTTAGACTCAGCACCAGATAAAGAAAGAATTGAAAAAATAATCAAGACAATTACGAGTTCTAGTGAAGGTGGAGTTCTTATTAGGGGTTATGATGATGTGATGATAAGGTTTGCAAACTGTTGCTCCCCTTTGCCCGGGGAAGATATAGTAGGATACATAACACGTGGGAAAGGAATAACTATACACAGGAGCGATTGCCCAAAACTCCTTGAAGTTGATCATGCAAGAAGAATTGATGTTGAGTGGGATAGTAAATTTAAAGGATCACGACCCGCAAGAATATTGGTGACTTGTACCGATAGACCCGGAATTCTTTCTAGTATTACAAATTCATTTTCTTCCTCCGAAGTCAATATATCCAAAGCGGAAATACATTCAACGGATGTAAATGATGCCATTGGTACTTTCGATCTCGTAGTTTCGGATTTGTCTCAGCTTGAAGATGTTATAAAATCAATTAAAAAAGTAAAGGGCGTTAAGTCTGTTGAAAGAATGCAGGAAATTGAGGCACTGTAAATATATAGAATTAAACAGATCTAATAGTTTTGTCTTTTAAGTTTGTTCACTTTCAGAAGCTCCAACTATATAGTTTAGGCCGCACTTCTTGAATATGTTGAAACAGTTTAATAAGCCATATATACTCCAATCCCAATTATGCTGAATATATTTTCAAAAGAATACAAAGCTAGAAAAAGAGCCAAACAACTTATTAAGGAAACTAAAGTAGTTCTTGAGAAAAATCGTTCAAAACTCAATCCCGAATCTGTAAGTATAATAGAGCAGAAAATTGGTAACGCCGAGCGTGTCTTAGACACCCAAAACTATGAGGAAATATTAAAAACTACTGAAGATCTCGAATCAGCTTCGGCAGATTATCTCTCAAAATATACTAAATCAAAACTAAGACAAAACATTGAAGCTTTAGCTTTCGCTATTTTGCTTGCACTTATAATAAGAACTTTTGTCTTTCAACCTTTTAAGATTCCCTCAGGCTCTATGATTCCGACACTACTAGTTGG
>SMWY01000080.1 GCA_004356555.1 Candidatus Dadabacteria bacterium | reverse complement strand
TTAAGCCCAAGTCCTTTTGAAATATAGTACATAGGACCGCCGCTCATCGTCCCGAGTTTATCGACTTCTCTATACTTAACAGCTAGCACGGCTTCTGAATATTTTGTCGCCATTCCCAAAAGCCCTGTGACCCACATCCAAAAGAGCGCACCGGGCCCACCCACAGCAATAGCGGTTGCAACTCCCGCAATATTACCCACTCCCACGGTTGCGGAGAGAGCAGTCATGAGCGCTTGAAAATGAGATATATCCCCCTCAGCATTCTCATCTTCCTTTCTTTTGATCAGTGCTAAATAAAGTGCTGGCAATAAAGCCCTAAACTGTATACCCCTTAGTAATATTGTCAGATATACGCCGGTACCCAATAGGAGAATTATAAGAGGCAATCCCCATATGAAACCACTCATATCAGATAGAATTTCAATAATCCCTTTTTGCATACGGATACCCTATTAGTGGTAAAAGTTAGTCACTAAACTTATCATACTAAATTATCTAAAGTAAAGAATCGAATTTTATAAGATTTGAGAAAAGAAAATAATTATACGAGAAAAAAGTGAAGATTATATTGCAAAAAAAACACCCCTTATGTACAATTAATTACTGTACTTACTCTGAAAAGAAATAGACGGAGGCTAAAGCTAAGAATGACAACACAAAATCCGTTCATAGTTCTCAAAGAAGAAATGGATAATCTGGTAGTGGGACATGAGGAAGTAAAGCTGTCCCTTCTGCTGGGGATTATCTCACGGGAACATGTATATATAGAGGGACCTCCCGGTACCGCAAAGACTATGCTTGCAGAAATTATATCCGCTGCTGCCAACCTCAGGTTTTTCTTCTATCAGCTCCATAGAGACACCAGGTTATCAGAATTAATCGGGGATATCGTGATTTCAAAAGAGACAACTGATGAGGGTGAAGTAATTAAACAAAAGGTTGTTAAAGGCGGCATATTAACATCTGAAATTTGCCTCCTGGACGATATTTCCAGAGCTCCAGGAGAATCACTTAACGTTCTTTTAAGAATCTTGAACGAAAGGAAATTCTTTAACGAAAAAATTCCGCTATTAACAGCTATAGGAACCAGTAACCCAACTGCGGATGAGTATTACAATGAACCTCTTGATCCTGCAAACCTTGACAGATTTGTTTTGCAAGTCAGTGCTCAAGGGCTTTCTTACGGCAGAAAATGGGACGATGCTAAAAAAGTTATTAAGCTTTATAGCGAAAGATCAAGTGACTATGAAATTTCCGCAAGAGTAAGCAGAAAAATATTTGATGAATACTATGAAAAACTAGGCAGTGTTGATATACCTTTCGCTGTCCAAGAGGCGTTGGCCAATTTTGTTGCAACTCTAATAGAAGATTACGGATGTAATGAAACAAATTCCCTAATATCCGACAGAACATTTTTTGTTAAATCTTTAAAGATTATGAGGGCACATGCTCTATTAAATGACAGAGATAATTGTACTCTTGAAGACTTAAATGCTCTAAAATATATGACCGCCTTTAGAATTCCGGAGGAGGTATTCGAACAGCTCGATCAAATCCTTGACGACCTAACATCTAAAAAAAAAAAGACAGGGACAGACAAGATAAGCTAGAAGAGGATCAGCAAGCATCGGAGTCTGAGCAGGATATGCCGGGAGATGATGAGCAGCACCAGGAAATTCCCGACGATGAGGCTACAAAAGAATCCCAGGATGACGAGCTCACGGAAGCCCGGAAAACCTTTTTCGAAGCACTAAAAGACCTCAAAGATAGTATAAAGAATGAAAATGAAATGAGTCCCCCTGATGCTCAGGATATTCCATCTGATCCAGAAGGTCAGATAAGCGATGACCTGGGTGAGCACGAAGACAGAGAACCCCCAGATTCAAATAAGGTATTTGCAAGCAAATCCCCAGACCCGGGCGATGAAGATGATTACTGGATCGGCGGCAAGAAAAATACAGACTCCGCAGACAATGTAAGAATCATAATGAAAGTTTTAGAAGGGAACTTCCAGAGAAGCATTGCTCTTAGGGCACCCCATCCGGGAGGTATGCCTAGAACATGGAAGAGAATGAGCCATTTCGATGAGATAGAAGATATCGATCCTTTCGAAGCTATGATCTGGATTGAGAATACAACCCCCACATTACCTCGTGTTCATAAAAGAGAAAGAGAAATGATGGGTGGAGAGATTGCAATCCTCAGAGATGTTAGTACTTCTATGATGGGTGTATATAGCGAATGGTCTTCATCAGTTGTAAGGGGGGTTATTGAGCTCGCAAGATCAAAGAGGATGAGGGTTGGGTACGTCGAATTTAATCACCGCTCGTACAAGTACAAAAGAAACTCTCAATTCTTTACCAGAGACTACAACTGGATGCTTGAGCTTGCTTCAAAAACCGAGTGTTCTGGAAACACAAATTATGAGGACGCTCTAAAAGATGCAATTTCAGAATTTAGAGGCAGGGGACTTAGAAACAAGCATATATTATTTATTACTGATGGTATTCCTACTTCAGGCGACTGTGATGTTGTAGCCGAAAGATTTAGAGCTAAGAAACTTGGTGTTTGCATTCACTCAATCTTCATTGGGTCTAAAAACTATCCCAGGATTCTGGAGAAGATCTCCGGAGAAACAAGCGGTATTCAGTTTATAGCCACGCGCAGAAAAAACGGACTTATCAGGATAGAAAGAGAAGACAAAAAGATTATTAAGCCTGTTGTTGAAAAAGCCAGAGTCGATCCGTTCAGTGACGTATTTGCTTAAGGATTGTTACCTTTGGTATTTGAAAACCGCTCTTTGATGTTCTCTATAATTAGATGAGAAATGATGTGTGCCATCCCCTTTGGAAACAAAGTATAAGTAATTTACATCTGCAGGGTTTAAAGCCGCCACTATAGAATCTTTGCCGGGATTTGCAATTGGTCCTGGCGGAAGTCCTTTAATTACGTAGGTGTTATATTCAGTTACTTCTCTTAGATCCCTTCTTCTAAGGTTGCCGTTATAACTCTCTCCCATTCCGTAGATTACGGTGGGATCACTGTCAAGCTTCATACCAATCCTGAGCCGGTTATGAAATACGGCTGAGATCATCGGGCGCTCAAATGCGGCTCCCGTTTCTTTCTCAATAATAGAGGCAAGGGTCAGTATTTCATTATCCGTAAGACTAACCTTGTCTCCAATATCTTGAAGCGGCTCGTAAACTGCCTTAAACCTACCTACCATTAATCGAATCAACTCTTGTGATTTAGGTGATCTTGAATAAGAGTAGGTTTCGGGGAAGAGGTAACCTTCAAAGCTTATTGCGCCGTGTCCGAGTAGTTCTCTCAAAAGTTCCTTATTCTCTGTCTCAAGAATAAACTCTTGCTCTTCAACAACACCTTTTTTGTTCAATAGCCCGGCAATTTCTTTAACAGTTAAACCCTCGGGAATTGTTACTCGATAGAGTAGAACATCACCTGTGACAATCTTGCTAGCCACGTCTGACATAGTACTGCCCTTGTCAAATTCATACTCCCCCGCTTTTAAGGTGTCCTGCCAGCCTTCACTCATCACATATAGAATGAACAACTTGTCACTTTTTATTACGCCTGATCCCTTAAGCTTTGATGATATCTCTTTTAGACCAGCCCCTTTGGGTATTTCCACAATTATGTCTTTAGAAACAGAAGGTACTTTATGGATGTAACGGGAAACTGCGAGGTAAGAGGCTCCCAGTAATATTAGAATTACAATAATGAATGCTGTTATATAGAAGAACTTCTTTGACTTCATTGCTAAAATCTTTTATCAATCCTTTATAACGGCAAGATCGTCCCTATGGATTACCTCATCGCTGTATTTATAACCTAAAATGCCTTCGATATCTGAAGTTTTGGAGCCCATAATTTTTCTTATATCCTGAGAGCTATAAGATGTAAGCCCTCTTGCAACCTGCGTACCGTTTTCATCAACACATGTCACCGACTCTCCTACCCCGAAGTTACCCTTTACCTCTTTAATCCCTGAGGGCAGCAAACTCTTCCCGGAAGATGTTATAGCTTTCTTAGCGCCGTCATCTATTACAATTTCTCCGGCTGACTTAAGTGTAAAAGCAATCCAGTGTTTCCTACCACTCAAACTCTCCTCAGAGGGAAGAAACAGTGTACCTACTTCCTTTCCATCAAAGATATCCTCAAGGACCGATCCGTTCTTTCCGTTTGCAATAATAGTAGGAACCCCGAAAGCAGCAGCCTTTTTTGCGGCTTCTATCTTGGTCTTCATTCCACCAATCGTAGTCCTGCCAAATGTATCCCCTGCAGTATTTTCAATCTCCTCTCCAATACGCTTTATTACAGAAATGAGCTCTGCGTCTTCATTGTTCCTCGGGTCTTTGTTATAAAGACCTTCTATATCAGTAAGCATTATTAGTAAATCCGCCTCTATAAGTGAAGTGATATGAGCAGCCAAGTTGTCGTTATCCCCAAGCATAATCTCCTCAACCGCAACTGTATCGTTTTCATTCACTATGGGAATTATCCCCATTGCGAGAAGTGTAATTAGAGTCTTGCGCGCATTTAAGAATCTTTTTCTATCTAAGAAACCATCGAGGGTAAGAAGAATCTGTGCAACGTTTAGATTAAATGCCGAGAATGCTCTTTCATAATGCCATATAAGCGTACTCTGCCCCGAGGCTGCAATGGCCTGTTTCATTGATATTTCTTTAGGTCTCTTAGTTATCCCCAGTTTCTTCATCCCAGAAGCAATGGCACCTGAGGAGACCACGATTACTTCAATGTTCTTATCCCTGATTTTAGAAATTTCGCGTGCTAATTTTTCAAATATGCTCTCAGAGAGACTACCGTCCTTATCGGTAAGCACACTGCTTCCAATTTTAACAATCACTCTATTGACCTTAGAGATTATAGATTTTCTTTGATTATTACTCACTTTCTATCACCGGCTCATTATTTTACCTAAAATGTACGCGTCCCGCGTAATTCTTGACAATAATCTTTGGGCTTGATATCTTTAAAGTGCTTTTAAGCGGGAATAGCTCAGCTGGCTAGAGCGTCTCCTTGCCAAGGAGAAGGTCGCGGGTTCGAATCCCGTTTCCCGCTCAATTTTTATTGACTCCCCACCAAATTATTCCTCCATAGAAATGTATCCGGGTTGAGACTCAATACGCCGGCACCAGGACTCAACTTCAGGGTAGGCGGAAAGATCTATCCCACCCTCAGGCGCCAGATGTACATAGGGATAACATCCGATATCCGCAATCGAGTAGTCTCCTGCCAAAAACTCCTTTTCAAGAAGATGATCATCCAAAATCTTAAGCGCAAGATTTCCATGAGCCCTATATTTCGCAATTTCCTGCTGATTCCGCATTTCAGGCGAAACGAAACTAGTAAGGTACCTAGCCATTGCAAGATTAGGATCAATCGTAGTCTTTCCAAAAAACAGCCACTGAGCCACTAAACCGTGAGTTTTAGGGTCTTCAGGATATATAGAATTGGGAGAGTACTTCTTACCTATATAGAAAAGAAGGGCGTTTGACTCCCACATAACAAAATCCTCATCAACTAACACAGGTATCTTTTTATTCGGGTTGAGCGCCGCAAACTGAGCGTTATTCTGCTCACCTTTAAATATATCTACATTTATTCTTTCATATTCGATACCTAGCTGATTTAAAGCTAGCCTGGATTTATAACTGTTCCCCGAAAGCGGGTGGTCATATAGTTTTAGCATAGTTAATCTTCCAAATATTTTTGAAATTTTTCAGTAAATCTTTCCTTTCCCATTATTTTATATGTCATTTCTTTTTTAGTTATGGTGTAATCAACAGTGCTTTTAGTACAAACCTTATTCTTGTTATTTAGAATGCTTACTTCAACCCTCACCTTGCGCCCCTTCGCCTCTGTCACTTTTCCCCTAATCGTTAGCTCAGATGAAGCATCAACCGGCCTTAAGAACTCCATATCTAGTTTAGTGGTGAGAGCAATTTTCTTAAACTGATCAAACATAGTCCAAAAAGCAACTTCATCGATAAGAGCACACTGTATCCCCCCATGAAGTATTCCGGGGAAACCTTGAAGATGCTCTTCGGGTTTGAATTTTGTGAACACATCACCCTTCTCTTCATCAGCAAAGAATTTTAAACGTAGTCCAAGTTGATTTCGGGGATCACAGGCAAAACAACCGTACCCAGGGAAATCAAGAAATATGTTTTCAATCTCTCGAATCATGGAAGGTAAACACTCTCTAGGGCAAATAAAAAGAATAAATGCAAGCGCGTTACTCTCTTTCAACAACTTTTGCTACTGAAGCAACCATTTCATCCTCAGCTAGACCTATGAGTTTAACACCCTGAGTCCCTCTTCCAAAAACACTTATTTCAGAAGCATTCATGCGGATCACTTTTCCGCCGTGCGTTGTAATCATCATTATTTGTGTATCGTTTGTCACCTGGAAGACTCCTACTACTCTACCGTTCCTTCCGGTTGTCTTGATCGTAATAACACCCTTACCGCCTCGACCAGTAATCCTGTATTTTGAAACAAGCGTTCTCTTGCCATAGCCCTTCTCCGTCACTGTAAGAATTTGAGCTTCAGAGTTTGCAATTACTTCAAGGCTTACAACCTGGTCGCCTTTATCAAGCCTAATTCCCCTAACCCCGGTGGCTGTTCTACCCATATCTCTTACGTTTTCTTCTTTAAACCTGATTGCCTGTCCAAAGTGTGAAGAAATTAATATCTCATCATTACCGCTAGTAAGTTTTGCCTCAATTAGTTCGTCATCATCTCTTATATTAAGAGCTATTATGCCGCCAACGCGAGGCTTTGAGTAAGCCATTAGTTTTGTCTTTTTAACTATACCGTTTTTTGTTGCCATGATGATATACTGATCGTCCTTGAACTCTATTACCGGAAGTACCGCTGCAACTTTTTCCCCTTCAGCCAGATTTAATAAATTAATCAACGCCTTTCCTCTCGCAGTCGGACCGGCTTCCGGTATCTCATGCACTTTTAGCCAGTAACACTTTCCGTGATTTGAGAAGAATAAGACGTAGTTGTGCTGGGAGGCAATAAAGAGATCCTCAACAAAGTCCATATCCTTGGTAGTCATTCCGGTACGCCCCTTACCGCCCCTTCTCTGACTCCGGTATATACTTAAGAAAGTAGTCTTTATATACCCATCGTGGGTTATTGTGACTACCATGTCCTCATCGGCAATGAGATCCTCAATTGAGATTTCCTCAAAGCTGTCCAAAATTTCCGTTTTTCTCACATCTCCATACCGGTCTTTTATTTCTTTAAGCTCATCAGTAACTATCCCAAGTATAAGATTCTCTTTATCCAGTACCTCGTTTAACCTCTTTACTGTTGCAATAAGTTCTTTCCTCTCATCAAGAATCTTATCTCTTTCAAGCGCTGTTAGTCTTTGGAGACGCATTTCCAAAATAGCTTGCCCCTGAATATCACTTAGACCAAGCTCTTGCATAAGCCCGTCTTTTGCTACCTGCGGGCTCGCCGACTTACGAATTAAAGCAATAACTTCATCCAGATGATCAAGGGCTATTTTAAGACCCTCTAATATATGGAGCCTTGCCTCAGCTTTCGCCAATTCAAATTGGGTACGTCTGGTTACGACTTCTTTTCTATGCTCTATAAAATGATTAATAATTTCTTTAAGCGGCATCACGCGCGGCTGGTTCCTTACAAGCGCAAGCATGATGATGCCAAAAGAAGTATCCATCGGGGTATGTTTATAGAGCTGGTTTAAAACAACTTCGGCGATCTCTCCGCGTTTGATATCAACAACAATTCTAATACCGTCTCTATCGGACTCATCCCTTATATCCGATATCCCCTTTATCTTGTCTTCTTTTACAAGATCTGCTATTCGTTCTATAAGCCTAGATTTATTAACCTGATAAGGGATCTCATTGACTATAATTAGTTCCCTATCTCCCTTTTTCTGCTTCTCAATTCTAGCCTTTGCTCTGAGCTTTATAATTCCCCGCCCGGTTTCATAGGCCTCTCTTATCGGATTTTTGCCGGTTATAAAGCCGCCTGTTGGAAAGTCCGGGCCCGGCATATGAGTCATTAATTCATCAAGTGTAATTCCGGGATTATTAGCCTGGGCTACAACAGCGTTTATTAATTCAATTAAGTTATGAGGAGGGATATTGGTCGCCATTCCTACGGCAATCCCCGAAGATCCATTCAGCAGCAGATTGGGAATTCTTGAAGGAAGAACAAGAGGCTCATGCTCGCTGCCGTCATAATTCGGAACGAAGTCGACCGTCTCTTTTTCAAGATCATCTAACATTTCGGTCGCAATTCTATCAAGCCTGACCTCAGTGTATCTCATAGCAGCCGGAGGATCGCCGTCAATTGATCCGAAATTCCCCTGACCGTCTACAAGTGTATAACGCATAGAGAAGTCCTGCGCCATTCTCACGAGTGTGTCGTAAATTGCCGCGTCTCCGTGTGGATGGTATTTACCCATCACCTCACCGACAATCCTGGCGGACTTTTTATATGGCCTGTTCCACTGGTTTCCGGCCTCATCCATGCCAAAGAGAATTCGTCTGTGCACCGGTTTAAGCCCGTCTCTCACATCCGGCAGAGCACGGCCAACAATAACACTCATCGAATAGGAAAGATAAGACTCCTTCATTTCATCTTCTATGTTGATAGGTATAATCTGAGACGGTGTTGTCATCTAGATGGAACCCTCCTAAATATCTATAAATATTGGTTATTAAGCTTATATGAGAGGATGCTAAGAGTCAATTTTTAGCTGTTTTAGATATGCTGGTAATAATACTAATATTAGATTAATGTACTAAAAATGCCTGAATCAGGATAATATACAAACGGATTCTATTTCTCCAAAACTATGAAAAAAATACTCCGGAAAATCTTAGGTTTCATGCTGAAACTTATACTTTTAATACTCATAATAACCATGGCATGGGTAACGCTTTATAAGTATGTGAATCCTCCGATCACACCTTTGATGCTCATACGTTTTTTTGATGAAGAGAGTGGGCAGAGATTAATCAAAACTGACTGGAAAAGTTATGATTATATTTCAAATTATATGAAAATGGCCGTAATCGCGTCTGAAGACCAAACATTCCCTTTTAATGACGGGTTTGATTTTCATGCAATCGAAGAGGCAATTGATGAAAGGCTGGAGGGGCATCGCTTAAGAGGAGCTAGCACCATATCGCAGCAGACTGCGAAAAATGTTTTCCTTTGGCCATCACGGTCATGGATTAGAAAGGGCATAGAAGCATATTTTACTGTGCTAATTGAGAAAATATGGGGTAAAAAGAGAATACTCGAGGTGTATTTGAATGTTATAGAAACTGGCAACGGAATATACGGAGTAAATGAGGCAGGAGAGGTTTATTTCGGAAGGTCCGCTAAAGACTTAGACGAAGTAGACGCTGCTCTTATCGCAGCAGTACTTCCAGACCCGAGAGTCATGTCACCCGCAAAACCCTCTGAGGATGTTCTGAGAAAAGAGAAATGGATCAGAGAGCAGATAAGAAACCTTGGGGGAACAAGTTATTTGAAAAATATAAAGTAATCGCCCTTAATCCTAATTGACATAATAAGACCTTGAGTGTAAAATAATAAGTAAATAACTAAAAATGGGGATTAAAAACAAATGGCTAAAGAAACAGTTTTAATTACTGGTGCATCGTCAGGAATCGGAATGGGACTTGCAAAACTTTTTGCTGCCGATGGATCTGACCTTGTACTTGTTGCCCGAAGGGAAGACAGGCTTAATGAGCTTGCCGAGAAACTTAAATCAGAGCACGGAATAGAAGTACATGTGCTTCCTAAAGACCTTTCTAAAAAAACGTCTCCAAAGGAAATCTTCAACCACCTTAAAAAAGAAAAAATAGAGATTGATGTCCTCGTTAATAACGCAGGTTTTGGTTCTCGAGGTATGGTCTCAGAACTCGATACCGATCTGCAAGTGGACATGGTGCAAGTAAACGCAGCCGCTCTAACACATCTTACAAGCCTATTTTTACCGGGGATTATAGAAAGAGGACAGGGTGGAATACTTAACGTTGGCTCTCTTGCTGGGTTTCAACCCGGACCTAATCTCGCGGTCTACTTTGCTACAAAAGCTTATGTGCTTTCATTTACAGAGGCTCTTGCAGAAGAGATTTCAAACCCGAATATCAAAATTTCCTGCTTTGCCCCGGGGCCGGTTAAAACCGAGTTTGGAGAAAAGTCCGACCTTGAAGACTCGCTTTTGTTTAAGCTAAGTTTAATGGATCTAGAGCCTGCGGTGAAAGCTGGGTACGAAGGATTTAGGAAAGGAAAAACAATCGTCATTCCCGGACTTAAACAGCAAATCGTACCATTTTTAAATAGATTTACTCCACGCTTAATCGTAAGGAAAATAGCAAAGAAGCTAAACTCGTAAACTCATCCGAAAAAGTGCTTCAGATTTCTGATTATATTTTGAGAGCTATCTACTAGACGAGTGCAATCCGGCAGTGAGTTCAAGAAGAATTTTCCGTAAAATTTACTTATCAATCTTTTATCCAGAACAAGCACGGCTCCCTTATCCGTTTTTGTCCTAATAAGTCTCCCAAATCC
>SMWY01000008.1 GCA_004356555.1 Candidatus Dadabacteria bacterium | reverse complement strand
TTTAGAGGTCATATCACTCGAGGATTTAAAAAAATATGCAATAGACCTTGCCTGATATTGGAGAATATCATGAGTCAAGATTCAAATTGGGATATAGATGATAGAGTAGATGGAATTTTTAAGAACATTGTCATTCCTGTATACGAAGGCTTAATTAATGATTACGATGCCGTTGACGGATATGAAGTCAAGATTGTTTCAGACGGCCCGCTCATAATTGGTATCGAAAAGTACTCTTCTATAAAGGTTAAACACCCAGGCGGACTTGAAATGATAGTTTGTGTTTATTGGGTTAAAAATAGCGAGAGACTCATAGCTGAAAATATTTTACTTATAACACATAATAAAAGTTTCGACCTTTTCTCAGTTACAAAAGAAGAACTTGCATCACAGATTAAGTTTTTAAGCGGATTGAAAGCTTGAGTTGCATCTTTTACGCTAACGGTCTTATTTGTTAAGAAATTAGTAAGACTCTTAAGTCCATAACATTTGTGTTGGTCGGACCTGTAATTAAAAGATCACCAAGGGGCTTAAAAAAGTTATAAGAGTTATTTTCACACAAGTGTTCATAAGCATTTAAGCCTGATTTGCTTGCCCTCTCAATTGTTGTTCCGTCGGCTATAGCCCCGGCGGCGTCCGTAGGTCCGTCATCCCCGTCCGTACCGCCGCTAAGTACTACAACATTATTTAGTCCATCGATATCCAATGCCGCAGCTAAGACAAATTCCTGGTTTCTACCTCCATACCCTTTTCCCTCTATAGTCACAGTGGTCTCTCCGCCTGAAATAATACACGCGGGTTTTTTGACAGGATTTCCAGATGATATTATTTCTTTTGAGATAGCTGTGTGAACCTTGGCGACCTCCTCTGTTTCCCCGTGAATGAAAGTTGAAAGGATCATACTGTTATAGCCTAATTCCTCTGCTTTCTCCTTTGCTGCCGAGACAGCCAGTATATTACTTCCCACTATAGCATTTTGCGTACGCTTAAATATTGGGCTTTGGGCTTTTGGGGTATCTTCAATTTCACCTTTACACCCCATTTCAATGTAGTCAATGACTCTCTTAGGTGTTCTTTCCCCCAATTTATATCTTTCAATGATGTTTCTGCAATCATGAAATGTATGAGTATCAGGGACGGTTGGCCCTGAAGCAATCACATCAAGATCGTCACCTATTACGTCTGATAAAATAAGAGAAATTAATGTGGATGGATATACAAGTTCCGCTAGCCTGCCACCTTTTACTGATGAGATTTGCTTACGAATTGAGTTTATTTCATGAATAGTGGCTCCACATTCTAGGAGCGATTTTGTAATGGTTTGTTTATCTTCAAGTGTTAAATTTCCCGCCGGAGAAGGTAACAACGCCGATCCACCCCCCGATATTAAGCATATAACAAGGTCGTTTTCACCGGTTTTTTTAAGGAGTTCTATAATCTCTTTGGTGCCGGTGAGTCCCGCTTCATCAGGAACAGGATGCGCTGCTTCATTTGTTTTAACTATGTCTAAAACGACTGTGTGCCCATACTTCACATTCACTATCCCGCTAGTTAATCTGTCGCCAATTATCTCTTCAATTGCTTTGGCCATTGAAGCCGCTGCTTTACCCATTCCAATTACGTATATATTCTCGTAATTTCGCAGGTCATATTCCTGCCCTTGCAAATGAAGTTTATCACCTTGCCGCTTCAGATGATTCTTTACAGCGGTTGCCGGGTCTACAGCTTTTAGGCCGGCCTCGAAAATAGTCCTGGCATCACGTTTTAGTTTGTCCAACGTCATAGACTCAAATTATAACGAGGGGCTTTGCAGGTAACAAGCTGACCGGCGGAATAGTTGAAGTTAATTTATTTCTTTCTATTAACGGGCAGATTCTTGGATTATTCTTTTCTGAGTGGAACCAAAGTTCATTATTTTACGTAATAGATTTTAGGAAAGATTGTTTAATTGGATAATGCCGTTCAGAATTTTTCGAGATTAGAAAAAATCGAGCATCTTTCACTTCTTGATCCTGCAAAATTAACATCAGATCAGATGGAGTTTTTATTCGAGATATGTAGAAATTCACCTACAAGGGAAGAATTTGTCCGGTATTCCCTGGGAGTCGGTTAGTGAAGTTTCTATAGACGCCGAAGCTTTATATAAATTGAGAATATCTTTATCCCTTCTCTATAATTTGATCGAATGTATTTTGAAGATGACTTTTTAGTGTTTCACTAGGGTTATCGGTTTTTATAAGGTCGTTGTATTTTAATACTGCCCCCTGCCACTCGTCGGTATGCCAGTAAGCATCATCTATCAAATTAATTTGGCCGTAGTTCTCAAGCTCGGGGTAGACAGTTATGTAAAAATATGGTTCTTCAATCCCTGAATCACCACTTAGATATCCAAATGTAATTTGTTCAATATTATCTTTGGTGTGCGGGTAACAAGTAAAAGCGATATCCATGTGATGCGGCCACAGTTGAACAGGGCTCGTTTCAAATGTGATAGTTCCCTTAAACGCCTTGAATACGCTATCAATTAGTGAATACGATCTAAAAATATCGCTGGCTATATCCGGATTATATTCTAGATATGAATTATCCTTAAATTTTTCAATCTCAATATCAGGGCTTATACTCATACTTTCTAAGACAGATAATATCTCACTCGAAAGTTCTGAGATTGATTGTCCGTTTAAAGGTATGCTCTCTTCATATCCAGTACTGAATGATATATGGACTATGTGTGATAAGAGGTTAAGAGATATCTCAAAAGTAGTACCGTCTTCATTTGGTATCGGCGTTGTTCTAAAACCTTGCGGACCTGTTTGAAGACTAATATGCCAGTAATCCTTTTGCTGAGGCGTCATTTTAGCCCTGATTGCTCCTATAAACCTTGCATAGGAGTGAATTGTGTCTCTTGTATTTAGAATCTGCTCGTAATCCAGTATCGGAAATTTGTTTTTAGTATTAATAATCTATATTAGCTCCACGTCAGACATAATTTCGACCAGAGAGAATGTTTTGTGCTTTAAACATTTTTTTAGCGCCCCCGTGAGTTCTTTCTTATCTTTAACTCTAATTCCAAGCCCTCCGCAGGAATTTACATAATCGGCAAAGTTAGGATTATGTAAAGATGTCTGCCAAACTTCCCAGTTCCCCGCCCTTTGCTCTTTACTTATTTTTCCAAGCTCTTTATTGTGGAGCAGTATATGAGTGATATTCATTCCGTATTTGACTGCTGTTGTAACTTCAGCCAGATACTGACCAAACCCGCCGTCTCCTGATACAGATACAACCTGCCTGCCCTTAAATCTAGGGTCATCTTCTTGAGTAGCCGACCAGGCCCCAAGAGCTGCAGGGAGAGAAAACCCAATTGATCCAAGATAACCGGACATTAATATAGCCTGGCTTCTGCATTCAAAATATCTACCGAACGAGTAAGTATTGTTTCCTACATCAACGGTAATTATCGCGTTTTTGTTGACCAGTTTCGAAAGCTCATCAAATATATATGCGGAACTCAGTCCCATGTTCCTGCTATCTTTCTTTCTGCTTTTCTTCTCATCCCTCCATATCTTCCAGCGTTTGGCTATTTCTTTTCTTCTATCTTTAGATTTTGCTTTCCCTCTTAAGCCCTTTTTGATAAGATCAGCCGTAATGCCGATCTCTCCCCAAACAGGCACTGTTACGGGATGAAACTTTGCCAAAGCCATATTATCATAGTCCACGTGAATAATAGGTTTTTTAGACGATATTCCTGTATGGTTGCTAAAACTTGCTCCAAATACCACTAGTAAGTCCGATTCATTCATAAACCAGCTTGCTATCGGCGTTCCGCTTCGGCCAAGAACACCGCACCCCAGGGGATGATCGTCAGATATTAGCCCCTTTCCTTTAAAGGTGGTAAATACTGGGCATTTAAGCATCTCCGCAAGCTCGATAATCGAGTCCATGTTAAAACGTGCTCCATGCCCTACAATAATAGATGGCCTTTCAGAGTTTTTTAATAGTGTTATCGCTTCGTTAAGGGTTTCTTTAGGAGGGCTTATTGTAAGAGGCGTGACTCTCCCCACAGGGCTCCCAGCTTTTGATTTTTCAGGAGCCGGGAGCGTTTGTACTTCATCAGGAAATACCAGATGTGATACACCGCGGTTTAAAATAGCGCTTTTTAAAGCCAGGTTTATAAGTTCTGCATGTTTACTTGAAGGGAGCACAGTCTGAGACCACTGCGCTACTTTTCCAAACGCTGCCTGCAGGTCAATCTCTTGAAAAGCACCCGGACCTAGTACCTGTGTATCCACCTGCCCGCTTAATGCAAGAACAGGGCTTCTATCCACATTGGCATCCCAGAGACCTGTTAAAAGATTTGTTGATCCAGGGCCTGCAATCCCGAGACACGCAGCGGGTCTCCCCGTAAGTTTCCCATATGCTGAACATGCAAATGAAGCTGCGCCTTCATGACGTATGCCGTAATAACTAAGATTCCCCGCTTCTTCTTGCACCCTTAAAGCGTCCGCCAGGCCCAAATTAGAATGTCCTACCATACCGAACACTTGTTTAACTCCCCAATTGACCATCGTCTCCGCCATAATATCGGTTACGGTTTGTTTGTGCTCTCCTTCGTCTTCAAGAGCTACATAGATACCGTCATCACGCTCTTCGATCTCATAAGTCGGCACACCGTCATCAAATCCGCCTGGGGACTCTCCTGTTATAGGGTTGAAGTCCCAGCCGTGCCAGGGACATCGTAGGAGGCCGTTTTCAATAGAACCCTCACCCAAGGGTCCACCCTGATGGGGGCATTTATTGTCCAAGGCTCCGTATTCACCGCCATGGCGGCTCAGGCATATCGTAAGGTTTCTACATGTTCTGGTTGTAACCCTGCCTTCAGGAAGTTCCCCATGTTCTAAGACTTTATACCAGGATTTGTGAGCTTTAGATCTTTTTGAAGTTGTGGCCATTTAGTAATCCTCCTAGTTCACTTTATAATACAAATCGAAAAAAATATCAATTTATTCGCTTTAGATTATCGCAAGTTTTGAAATTAGATGGTTTTAATTAATAAAAGTTACATCGGAGATGTGAATCCAGTATAAAGAGAGTAGTTTCTTTGATTAGGGGGAGGGGGTAATTTTTAATTAGATGTTTTTACTATCTCTAGAATTTCAGTAAATAAGGACTCTCTGTTGTCCAGATTCATTTTAAATAGTTCCACATCTTCTCGTTGTTTTATTCTCCCTTTAATTCCTCCATCGGTGTGAGAGATAGTCGCTATAACCCTATTGTCCGAGCCCATTATATCCCATATCATTTTTACAAATTTGCCCGATAAGCACTCCATTTTTCCAATCTCGTCTATTATTATCACACTGTCTTTTCCTTGCTCAAAATCTAGTGTATCAAGAAATTCATCAAAAGCTTTTATATCGACTCCGTATTTGCCCACACGGTATGTGCTTTCGATTAGTACATGAGCTAAGATGGATCTATTTCCGTTAAGACCTATTAACTGGAAACCTTTTCTTTGCCCTTCATTTCTTATTTCCTCAGTATAGAAACCAACAGGATTTATATCACGTATTTCTTGGTAAATCTTTTTTATTAGGGTGGTTTTTCCTATTCCGGGTAGGCCTGAGATTAGAATGTTTCGTTTATCTTTTCCCATCTGATGCAACCTTTTACATCGTGTATGT
>SMWY01000001.1 GCA_004356555.1 Candidatus Dadabacteria bacterium | reverse complement strand
CAGGAAGAGGACGGGACTATAACCTACGGCGGTGAGGCGGTAGGATATGTGATAGAGTTTGAGAACGGATTTAAAGTTTATCACGCCGGAGACACCGCGGTTTTTAGCGATATGAAGCTTATCGCCGCAATTTATAAACCTGAGCTTATAATGATCCCTATTGGAGATTTATTTACAATGTCACCTCTTGAAGCGGCTCATGCTTGCAGGTTCCTGTCTCCTAAATATGTAATCCCTATGCACTATGGAACATTCCCCTTATTAACAGGAACCCCTTCAGAATTGAGGATTCTAACTCAGGATATAGAAGATATTGAAATTATAGAACTAAAACCCGGAGAAACTTTAGCGTAGCCGCACTTTTATTATGTATAATATGACAATGTAGTGAATCGTTGTTCAATGGAGGATGACGTGCGTAGAAGTAAAAATTTTACCCTATTTATAATTCTAGCAGCTTTTTATTTGGTATCTTGTGGTTCAAGCGGAGACAATCCTCAGGTACCACCCGATCCCGGCATAGAAAACCAATTTAGCCTGGTAAATGCTTTCCCTAATCTAAGTTTTGATAGGCCCCTAGATATTCAGAATCCTGGAGACGGCTCAAACCGGCTATTTGTCGTCGAACAAAAGGGTGTAATACTGGTCATAAACAATATTGCCGCGAATATCCAAATTGAAGTTCAGTTAAACGGTCTAGATGCGATATCAAATGTATTTTTGGATATACAAGACCAGGTATTATTCGATGAAAGTGAATTGGGAATGCTTGGGCTTGCCTTCCATCCCGATTATGAAAATAACGGTCTATTTTATGTAAATTACATTGCGGACAACCCGCTGCGGAGCGTAATTTCACAGTTCTCCGTGAGCAGTGAAAACCCTAATGAAGCAGACTCCAACAGTGAGGTTATTTTACTTGAATTAGAACAGCCTCATCCCTTTCATAATGGCGGTCAGCTCGTGTTTGGACCTAATGACGGGTTCCTCTACATCTCGTTGGGGGACGGGGGTCATGATTCCGAGGACAATGCTCAAGACCTCTCGAATTTGTTCGGATCAATACTTTGTATTGATGTAGATAATCCAGAAGGGGAAACAACTATGGCATTCCTTCAGATAACCCGTTTTTCGGAAACACATCGGGTTTTAGAGAAGAAATTTATGCATACGGATTGCGGAATCCGTGGAGGATGAGTTTTGATCCTGTTACCGGAGCTCTCTGGACAGGAGACGTAGGAGATGAATCTTTAGAAGAAATAGATATAGTAGAGAAAGGAAAGAATTACGGCTGGCCTATAATGGAGGGAACGAATTGTTATGATCCGCCTTCGGGCTGTGATATGTCCGGCCTGGAGCTTCCGATATGGGAGTACGGGCGGAATAAAGGTAGGACCCTCATCGGCGGGTTTGTTTACCGGGGAGCTGAGCTCCCGGAGCTTTTCGGTAAGTATATATACGCGGATTTTGTTTCTGGGCGAGTCTGGGCATTAAGTTTCGAAGGACTGACAGTCACAGACAATACACAGCTTCTAAGGTTTGCCAATGTGGATAGTTTTATCATAACATCTTTCGGGATAGATGAACAAAATGAACTCTATATAACCGGATTCGATGGAAATATATACCGTTTAGTAAGAACTGAGAATTTGCAAGAAAATGCTTTCAGTTATTAGTGATTTTAGTATGTTCTAAAAGACTGTCAAATACGAAATTTCAACATACTGCACGGCAGCTTACTACAGTTCCATACTGCCCATTATTTGTACTAAAAAAGTCAAAATCGGCCACCACTTATATATTTGACAACAATTCTAAGGTATGATAATTATTAACGTTTACACTACGGCAGGAGAGGTGTATTTTTGAGCAATTATGTTTGAAGGGATATCAGAAAAACTAAACACGACTTTAAAGAGAGTAAGAGGTTACGGTAAGCTTAGCGATAAGAATATTGAAGAAGCTTTACGTGAGGTAAGGCTCAGTTTGCTTGAAGCGGATGTAAATTTTAAAGTCGTAAGAGAATTCATAAATTCGATAAAAGAAAGAGCTTTAGACCAAGAAGTATCCCAAAGTCTTACACCAGGGCAACAGTTTGTAAAAATAGTTCACGAAGAACTAATTAGTGTTTTAGGTGACCAGAGCTCTGAGCTTGATCTAAAAGCGAGTCCGCCGGTAGGAATAATGCTGGTTGGTCTTCAGGGGTCAGGTAAAACAACAACTGCATCGAAAATTGCCAAATTCTTAAAAGAAAAACTAAATAGAAATCCATATTTAGTACCCGCTGACGTTTACAGGCCAGCTGCTATCGACCAGTTAAAAGTTTTGGCCGGGCAGGTTGGAGTAGGAATTTATGATACTCAGCCTGGGGCCAAACCGGTTGAGATTTGTAAAGATGCAATGGAAGTTGCCCGAAGTAACGGTTATGACACAGTAATAATCGATACGGCAGGGAGACTTCACATAGATGAAGAGCTCATGGATGAGCTTAAAAATATTAAGGCAGCAGTAAATCCTCACCAAATACTCTTGGTAGCTGACGCAATGACCGGTCAAGACGCTGTTAACGTTTCTTCGAGTTTTAATGAGGCAATTGACATAGACGGGGTAGTACTTACGAAAATGGACGGTGACGCCAGAGGCGGCGCGGCGCTATCAATAAAAGCCGTAACGGGTAAACCGATTATGTTCTTCGGTACAGGGGAAAAACTTGACGCTATTGAAGTCTTTCATCCCGACCGCATTGCTTCCAGAATCCTGGGCATGGGTGATGTTCTTAGCTTCATCGAAAAAGCGCAATCGGCGTTTGAAGGCAAGAAAGCTGAGGAGATGGCTAAAAAACTCCTCAAGAAAGAATTTTCACTTGGTGACTTCAAGGAAGCAATGCTTACTATGAATAAAATGGGTTCGCTTGAGAGTATGACTCAAATGATTCCTGGAATGAAACAAGTTTCCAATAATCCCAAAGCCTTAGAAACAGCAGAAAAAGAGATCAATAAAACAATTGCGATCATAGATTCTATGACACCTAAAGAAAGGCTCAACCACACTATATTAAACAGCAACAGACGGAAAAGAATTGCTAAGGGAAGTGGTACAAGGGTTGAAGACATTAATCGCATGATTAAAAATTATATGCAGATGAGAAATATGATGAAAAATATGGGGAAAATGGGAAAATTAGCAAAAAGAATGATGAAAGTTAGGTAATATAGTTTATTATATTGGTATTAACCAAAGGAGGTATTAACAGTTTGGTAAAGATAAGACTTATGAGAGCCGGGTCGAAAAAGAGACCGTTTTACAGAATTGTAGCGGCTGATTCTCGTTCACCACGTGACGGCAAGTTTCTCGAAATTCTAGGTTACTATGACCCAAGACAGAAACCGCACGTTCTTGAAGTTAAAACAGAAAGAGTTCAAGACTGGATCGATAAAGGCGCACAAACATCTGAAAGAGTTGGCAAATTGATATCTACATTAAACTAAGGGCTAGAACAGAAACGAACAAGAAAGTACTTTGCTAGTGATACTATAGATGGGAGGTATCAGATATGGATAGACTAAAGGAGCTCGTAACTTTCATTGCGCAATCCCTGGTAGACGACCCTGACAAAGTTGAAGTAAGGGAGGTTTTAGGAGAGCAGACAGCGGTGCTTGAATTAAAGGTTGCCCAAGAAGACTTAGGTAAAATAATTGGGAAACAGGGGAAAACTGCAAAGGCAATTAGGACAATCTTAGGTGCTGCGGCTGCTAAAATGAGAAAAAGGGCAGTGCTCGAAATCCTAGAATAAGAGATGTCCCTTTTTGAGATATGGGACTAATTTCATTCGGCAAGATCTCCAAAGTACATGGGCTGGCAGGGGAAGTAAAATTTCTCCCGTTTAGCGGTCAACTAGACAACATATCTACGTTGGAGAGGATTTTTCTAAATAAAACCTCCGGCGGACCTCTCATAGAATTAAAAATTATAAAACGTAGTTTTCATAAAGGCAGCGCTACATTAAAACTCGAGGGAATTAATTCGATAGACGATGCTGAGAAGCTTATAGGAAATCATGTTTACGTAGAAACTTCGGACCTGAGATCCTTAGAAGATGATGAATACTACTGGTTTGACTTGATTGGGCTTGAAACATTTACCGATGATGGTCAGTATATAGGCATAGTTGACAGTTTAATTGACCGTTTCTTACAAAGCATCTTGGTAGTTAAAAACGAAGGCAAAGAACATCTAATACCTCTTACGGAGCCGATAGTTAAGGAAATAGACCTTGAGCAATCGAAAATTATAATTTCTCCTATAAAAGGGCTCCTTGACTAACACTTAGCAACCAATAAAGACTTTTTCTTACCTTAATTAGAAATGAGATACGATATCCTAACCATATTCCCCGAATTTTTTGAATCACCTTTCTCAATAGGGATATTAAAAAAAGCGCAGGAGAAAGGCCTCATAGAGCTTAATACATACGATATTAGGGATTATACCGATAACAAGCACAGAACTGTTGATGACACACCATACGGAGGAGGAGGAGGCATGTTAATGAAGGTTGCCCCTATCTCAGCTGCAATAGAAGATGTAAAGAGCAAAAACGCAAAATCTCTTGTCATACTCACAACCCCTGATGGTGAGAAGTTCACAGACAAAACTGCAAGAGAATTAGCATATTATGAACAAATAATAATTATATGCGGCAGGTACGAAGGAGTAGATGAGAGAATAAGAGAAATTTATGTAGATAAGGAGATCTCTATAGGGGATTATGTGCTATTGGGAGGAGAAAATGCAGCCTCGGTTATAGTAGAAAGCGTTTCAAGATTTATTCCCGGTGTTTTAGGAAACGAATTATCACCTGAAAACGATTCGTTTAACGAAGGCCTATTAGAATACCCACAGTATACTAGACCAGAAGAATTTGAAGGGAAAAAGGTTCCTGATGTTCTCCTTTCAGGAAACCATAAAGAGATTGATGAGTGGAGAAAAAAAGAAAGCATTAAAAGAACTTTTAGAAAAAGGCCTGATATGCTCGATAAGGCCATACTTAAAACTGAGGAAATAGACCTGGTAAAAGAACTCAAAGAAACAGATCCTGCCTCTTTTAAAGCATATATTGCATTAATCCATTATCCCGTATACAATAATCAGCTTAAAATTATTAATACAGCATTTACCAATTTAGATGTACACGATATAGCAAGATCGGCAGTTTCGTACGGAATTGAAAAATTTTATCTTGTGCAGCCCAATCTTGAACAGCAAAAGTTAGTAAATCGTGTACTAAAACATTGGACAACGGGCGAGGGTGCGTCTTTTAATAAATCGAGATCAGAAGCCCTTCATCTTGTAGCGCTCAGAGATACGCTTCAAGATGTAACCCAGGAGATAGAAGAAATTGAAGGAGAGAAACCCCTAACAATTGTTACTGATGCCAGGTCTACAGATAACATGATAGGGTTTGGAGATTTAAGAGAATTAATTTTTTCTGGAGAACAAAAACCTTATTTAATCTTATTTGGTACAGGTTGGGGTTTAGCAAAAGAGATTATGGAAAGCGCAGATTATACTTTAAAACCGGTTAGTGGTTATACCAATTATAACCATCTTTCTGTAAGAAGCGCAGCCGCAATCATATTGGATAGATTATTTTCATGTAAAATATAATATGGGAGAATTATGATGAATATCGTTGATGAAATAGAAAAAACTATGATGAGGAGTGACCTTCCTGATTTTCGCGCAGGCGATACAGTTGCTGTGCACTATAAAATCAAAGAGGGTGAAAGGGAAAGAATTCAGGTTTTTGAGGGTGTTGTTATCGCAAAGAAGAACGGCGGAGCACGAGAGACATTCATCGTAAGAAAAATCTCTTACGGAGTAGGTGTTGAGAGAATTTTCCCGCTCCATTCCCCACTCATTGACAAGATTGAAGTCAAGAGACAAGGAAAGGTAAGAAGGGCAAAACTCTATTATTTGAGAGGACTTTCCAAAAAAGCTAGTAGAATTAAAGAGAGAACAAGACTGGAGCATATCGCTTCTGAAGCTGAAACTGTGGATGAGGCAAATAACGTGACCCCAGAGACTGAACTTGAAGCCGAAGTTCAGGAAGAACCCACTACTAACGGCAATTAACATTATTTCAGTATTTGATGATAGTACTTAGGCTGTAAAAAAGAATGGATTCCCGATAAAGACATTCGGGAATGACAAAAACAAATCCAGTCTATTTTTATTAAGACTTAGGTTCTCCGCCCAAAAAAAACTACTTGCCTGAGACCCCAAAATTATCTATAATATTAGTGGAGGTAGTAATAATGACAATGTGTGACAGTCCGCCTTGCAAGCCAGTTCACATATGATGCTTAAAACAACTGGCGAGTTGGAATATAAACTCACAATATAAATAGCCAACGGGCTATTAAATATAAAAAAGATAAAAATAAAAGGGAGCCCTCTTAACAAAAGCGGCTCCCTTTCTTGTTTGGTTACTAAGCTAAGTAAGGCATTTTATATTATTCATAATTCCAACTTATATCGAGCTTGACAAAAGGGGAGTGGTACAAGAGGCTTAAACTTACAGTTCGAAATTACTAGTAAACCCAGTTTAGAACTTATTACTATTTAGGAAAAGCGTGCAATACCATTGAATTTTTAATAACTACTTTCCGCGCCAAACCGGGTCCCTTTTTTCCAAGAACGCATCTATCCCTTCTTCAGCATCTCGGGCCATCATGTTCTCAACCATGACTTTGCTGCAGTACTCATATGCGCTCTTTAAATCCTTATCCAGCTGCTCATAAAAAGCCTTCTTACCAATTTTAAGAGTTAATGGAGATTTGGATGCAATCTTCTGAGCCAATTCTAAAGTGGAGTCGTCTAACTCTTCTTCCGGTACAACACGATTTATTAAGCCGATTTCATATGCTCTCTCTGCAGAGATAAAATCACCTGTCAATAACATTTCCATAGCATGCTTTCTAGTTACATTACGAGAAAGACCAACCATTGGGGTAGAACAAAAAAGCCCTATATTCACCCCGGGTGTAGCAAACCTCGCGTTCTCTTCGGCAACAGCCAAATCACATGAGGCAACAAGTTGGCAGCCCGCAGCCGTAGCGACTCCATGCACTTTAGCTATAACGGGCTTCGGGAAGTTTACAATTGAAATCATCATTTTTGAACTGGTATTAAATGTCTTTTCATAAAACGATTTTTCCGGATTCGCCCGTAGTTCTTTCATATCATGTCCAGCACAGAATCCCTTTCCAGCGCCCGAGAGGATCACGACTTTTATTGAAGAATCCTGAGATATATCCTTAAGCTCATCCATAATCGATTCCATACACTCTATTGTTAACGAATTATAGGCTTCAGGCCTGTTAATTGTGAGATTAGAAATACCGTTCTCATCATTGCGAAGCACCAAAGTTTCAGAAGTTTCTTTTGTTACGGGCATAGATGTCTCCATAATTATGTAGGACAGCTTTTATTGTATTATATTTGTTGGGAATATCTAGTTTTCTGTGGGATACAAGGATATTGTTATGTTGAATGGAAAGGATAATGACTTAGTTATCTTTTACGGCGTCTGTCAAAATATTTACCTTATCGTCTCTTACGTCGGCAACCCCGCCCTCGATGATTAACTTAGTTTCAACCCCGCCTTTTCTGTACCTTAGTTCACCGGTGTGGAGGGTTGTTATAAAGGGGATGTGACCGGGGAGGACGCCAAATTCTCCGATTTCACCCGGAGCTACAACTTCGTCAACTTGCTCATCAACAACAAGGTCAGTTGGTGTAATTACCTGCAAATGAATACCGTCAGCCAATTTTCATTTTCTCCTCGAAATTCTTAACTTGCTAAAGCTGATAAAAATATTTAATTGAGGGGCTAAATTCCACTCAAATTTCATTTATTATGAAATAATTCCTTTTGCCTTCTCCTGAACTTGCTCGAGATTACCAACCATATAAAACGCCTGCTCAGGGATATCGTCCATGTTACCTGCTATAATCTCTTTAAAGGCTTCGATTGTCTCTTTAATAGCTACATATGTACCAGGTGTTCCAGTGAACTGCTCCGCAACGTAGAACGGCTGAGAAAGGAATCTCTGGACCTTTCTGGCTCTAGCTACCACCAGTTTGTCTTCCTCAGAAAGCTCATCCATACCCAAAATAGCAATAATTTCTTGCAACTGTTTGTAACGCTGGAGAACTTCCTGTACCTGACGTGCAATTTCATAGTGCTCTTGTCCTACAATATGAGGATCAAGAATACGTGATGTTGAATCAAGGGGATCCACAGCGGGATAAATACCAAGCTCAGTCAACTGACGTGAAAGAACAATTGTACCGTCTAGGTGAGCAAATGTTGTTGCAGGAGCTGGGTCAGTAAGGTCATCAGCAGGAACGTAAATAGCCTGTACCGATGTAATAGAACCTTTAACAGTGGATGTAATTCTCTCTTGCAGCTCTCCAAGGTCAGTAGCGAGAGTCGGCTGATAACCTACAGCAGAAGGAATCCTTCCTAAAAGTGCTGACACCTCAGAGCCTGCCTGGGTAAACCTAAATATATTATCGATAAATAGAAGTACGTCCTGACCCTCTTCATCACGGAAGTACTCGGCAAGTGTAAGCGCCGTTAGCGCAACTCTTGCTCTAGCACCGGGGGGCTCATTCATCTGTCCGAATACCAGCCCGGTATTTTCTAAAACACCTGAGTCCTTCATTTCATTCCATAGATCGTTTCCTTCACGGGTTCTTTCTCCAACACCTCCAAAAACGGAAACACCACCGTATTCTTTAGCAACGTTATGAATAAGTTCCATTAAAAGAACCGTTTTCCCCACACCGGCGCCGCCGAAAAGACCGATTTTCCCTCCCCTAAGAAACGGGGCAATCAGGTCAATAACCTTAATACCGGTTTCAAAAAGCTCTAGTTTCGTACTTTGTTCAACGAACTTAGGGGCCTTGCGGTGAATAGGCCAGCGCAGTTTAGTAGCTACGGGTCCGGCTTCATCAATCGGTTCACCTACTACATTTACCATCCGACCAAGGGATTCTCTCCCTACAGGAACAGTTATACCTTCTCCTGTATTAAGTGCATCCTCTCCTCTTTTAATACCCTCTGTAGAATCCATAGCAATACAGCGGACCCGGTTGCCTCCCAGTTGCTGCGCTACTTCAACTATTAGATTCCATTTCTTATCACTAATGAGATGGTTTGTAAGTTTTAGTGCTGTATAGATTGGGGGAAGTTCTGTATTCTTAAACTCGACGTCAATAACGGGCCCCATAATCTGCACAACTTTACCCATATTATTATTAGTACTTGTGTCCATCTTACTCAGAGCCTCCTTTACTTAATGCCTCAGTTCCGTTCACTATGTCCATGAGTTCGGTTGTAATCATGGCTTGTCTTGATTTATTGTATACAATCGTTAGGTTGTTGATAACGTCATCCGCATTATTTGTAGCGTTTTCCATTGCAGTCATACGCGCTGCATGCTCGCTAGTCAATGATTCTTGAATTGCTCTTTGAATCCGGACTTCTATATATTTTGGAAGAACTTTATCTACCACTTCCTTACTCGTGGGCTCATATAGATAGTCTATAAGCCCGGAATCCCCCTCCGCATCAGAATCGAGTTCTATAGGAAGAACTTTTTCATAAGTTATTTCCTGAGTCAAAACGGATTTGAAGTAGTTATATACTAATATTATTTCGTCACTATCGCCTTCTATAAATTCATTTGTCAACTCATCCGCTACCTCTTTTGCTATATCTGAATAGTTCCTTTCATTAATCCCTATATAGCTACCGGCGACGCTCAAATCTTGCTTAGAGAAATGATCTCTACCCCTTCTGCCCAAGAAGCTAAAGATTACTTCATCGTAAGACTTAGTATCAGTCACTAAATATGTCTCAAGCTTTCTGATCAGGCTGCTGTTGAAACCCCCGCAAAGTCCTCT
>SMWY01000079.1 GCA_004356555.1 Candidatus Dadabacteria bacterium | reverse complement strand
GTTATAAGCTTTGATATATCGCAGGAGCAGCTAAACAAGGACCTTTTCGTTGCCAATAGAGACAAGCTAAAACTACAGACAATCAGAGGCGATATGTCCAACCTTTCAGTATTTGAGAACGAGAGTTTTGATCTGATTATAAACGCTGTGTCCGATATATTCGTTCGGGATATAAAGAAGGTATGGAAAGAATGCATCAGGGTGCTTAAACCGGGTGGTGAATTATTCTCAGGAGTCATTAACCCGTCATTTTTTCTCTTTGATCATGCCGAGGCGCAGCAGTCGGGGAATCTTAGTGTAAAACACAAACTCCCATATTCAGACTTCAGCTCTATCAGCAAGAAAAAAAGGCAGAAGATGATAGACGCCGGAGTGCCTATCGTGTTCGGACATAGTCTACAAACCCTTATCGGCGGTCAGACCAAAGCAGGCTTTGCAATCATTGACCTCTATGAAGACTGGTGGTCGGACGATTACACACTGCTTAATAAATTCTCGCCTACCACTTTTGTTACCAGAGCCAGAAAACCCCTTTAGTTACTACCAGTATTTCCAAGCTTCGTATCTAAAAACAAACCGCCTGCGTCGAATTTCGAGGCAGGCTTACCCTCTACTAATTCAACGTCAAATATTATTGAAGTACCGCTGACTTTAGGGTTAGAGAGAATAAAGACAGTGTTATTTTCCACTTCGTCTTTGATTATCGACAATGTAGAATTGGGAGGGATAGAGTTGAAATTCTGCTCTCCCTGCCCCCAGATAGAAACGAACTTTTTTATACCCATATGCCCCGATTCAAGGATGGGTTTATCCGAGAAATAGATCACATTACTCTGGCCGTTTCCATTGAGAGTCAATTTTCCATCTGCATATGAACCGTTATCGAAATTTATGACAAATAGATAGTTGGGACCAGTTGATTCTACAGCGTGTCCAAATATTGAAAAAGCTAGAATTAAAGCCAGGCTAAATAATGTTTTCTTCATGTTTCCCTCCTGATTTGAGATGCAATCGACAAACAATTTAACATATAATTATTCAATGGACATTATTTAGGAATTATTGTAATGTGAGTTGCATGAAATACGGAGTTTTCGGCGCAGGGAGAGCGGGAAAGATTCATGCCCGGATCGTGATGGATTTAGGGCATGAAATAGTGTGTATTGGGGACAGGCGCGAGGGAGCTTCTTTAAAAACAAAAGAAGTACTCTCATTAAATTGTGATAGCTATTCCAGTCCCGCTCAGATGGTATCTGCACATCCGGAAATGGAAGCCGCCATCATCGCCTCTCACACTAAAGACCACGCGCATGACGCCCTTCCCTTCATAAAAGCCCAGATCCCGGTCTATCTTGAGAAGCCGCTGACTGATGACTTGCCCGAATCGTTTGATTTTATAGAGAACATTGGAACTGACAATAATATCCTCCAAATTGGGCTTCAAAGGAGGTTTGACGAGGCGCTGTGTTACGCAAAGGACCTTTTGGACAAAGGCTTAATCGGTGAGATAAGAGAAATCCGGAACATCTTAAGAGACCAGTACCCTCCTCCCCCCTCATACAGCAGCAAAGGTTTAATTATAGACATGGGTATTCATGTTGCTGATGAAGCGATTTGGCTTACGGGCGAGTTTCCGAACTCTGTTTGGGCTCGAGTTTTTGAAGCTAAGGGATATGAAAGCCCGATTGATGAAGGCGGGAACACTGCATTTGTTGGTTTTACCACACCGAGCGGAATTATCGGCAGGCTGGACTTAAGCCGGACTCACTCTTCCGGATACAACAACGAGACATATATAATCGGCACTGAGGGGACTATTCATGTCGGTCGGTTTGCGGGTTATCCCGGGCCTATTCCAGTCGAGTTATGGAAGAGCGATGGAACGCTTCATGAGTTGTCCAAAATTTTCGAGATGTCTTACCTAGAAGGCGATTACCCTGAGTTTCTGCCCAGATTTGAGAAGGCTTTTATTCAGGCGCACAAGCATTTTGTTGAGTGCGTTCAAAACAATAAACCTTTCAAAGTCACACAGAATGATGTGCTCAAAGCTCAAGTTATGGTCGAAGCTGCGCATAAGTCAGCTTTGGATAATGCCAAGATATATCAGATTTCATATTCAGATGATCTGGAAGAATTTAGAGAGATGTGCTACGGCAGTAACCTTCTAGATTAATGTCTAATACCAATCATGATCTCAAATATAAAATAAGAATAATTCTACTCGCTTTTTGAGATCTATTAATGCTATAAATATTAGAATCATATTAGATGTCACAACATCTTATATATATATATGAAGATCAGATTATTCCGCAACGCGACAATTAGAATTACCTATGCAGGAAAGGAGATGATAATTGACCCTTTTCTGTTGCCTAAACATGCGATCCCCTCATTTGCCGGGATTTCCAAGAATCCGACAGTGGATCTGCCCTGCCCTCCTGAGGAAGTCGTAGAAGGAGTGCAGATGGCAATTGTTTCTCACATGCATCCGGATCATTTTGACCAGTTGGCGGCGCAACTTTTGCCTAGCGAAGTAACCCTCTTTTGCCAGCCCGGCGATGAGGCAATGCTAAGGCAGTTCGGAGTTAGAAATCCTAGTGCAATTACCGATTCTACCAATTGGGAAGGGATTTCAATTACTCGCACAGATGGTCAGCATGGAAGCGGTGTATGGGCGCAGCATATGGGCAATGTTTCGGGGTTTGTACTCCAGTGTAATGACGAACCGACCGTTTACTGGGCTGGCGACACAATACTTTATGATGGTGTAAGACAAGTTCTTAGCGAAATTAAGCCTGATGTTATTATCACACATTCAGGCGGAGCACAGATGCAAGGAAGCGGCCCAATAATAATGGACGCCGAGCAGACAGTCTCAATTTGCCTTGAAAATCCTGATGCAAGAGTTGTGGCGGTCCATCTGGAAGCGCTCGATCATTGCCCTATAACACGAGCACAACTTAGAGAACTGGCTCAAAATTCAAATATCCCAGACAAAAGTCTGCTTATTCCCCAGGATGGAGAAACCATTGAGCTTTAGTTATTGGAAGGATAGAAATGCCTTAGGAAGCGTAATTAGAAAGGGAGAAATTACGCCGCCAAATGGATGAACTGTTTAAGGTACTTCATGATAACACCTCCGCATAGGTCAAAAAAAATAGAACTATTAAAGGAATAAATCAACATAGATATTTTTACGCAGCTGTTCTTCAGAGATCTAGAAACAACCCCTTTGCTTCTTTGGAAGTGAGCTTGGATACCGATGTGACTTTGTCGCTGAATGTAGACAGCGTGCCCCATGATTCTCTTTCCGATAAGTCTATTAATATTGAGTAGACTTTAAACTTTAATTTATCTTTTGTTTTTTTAAAGGATTTTAGCCATACGTCACCTACGTTAGACTGTCCGTCTGTAATAAACACTATATCTCCGCCTGTAAATTTGGAGCTCTCTAAAAGAGAGACCGCTTTATTGAGAGGCTCTTCAAAATTTGTTCCGCCTCCTGGGAAATATTCGGCAAGCTCCAGAATCTCTGACTCTTTCATGCCCCATCCTGAGAGCCCTTCCCTGCCTATAGATTCAAAAACCTTAAGCGGCGCGTCGCCTGAGGAAAACACAACTACATTAAATTTACGGCGTTCTCTTTTTGCTATCTCGAGCAGGGTCAAACAAACACCCTTTGACCAGAGCTCTTTGTTGCCTGCCATTGAAGAGCTTCCATCAAGGCATATGACCATAGGACCTCTGCCCCTCTCCTCTTTGAGGTAATACTGAAAAAGCCTGCCCTCAACAAAACGCTTTTTAAAATCGTGTTTAAGGAGCCTATGCCTTAGTGATACAAGCTCTGCGGGAATAACCCTGCCAATATCGTCACCTATAGAAACATCAAATACTTCAGACCCCCTTTTAGACCATACTTTCCGCTTTGTAGAAAGCATCTCGTCCTTAAGACTCCCTACCAATCGTGAGAGTTTTCTGAGCTTATCGTTTTTATATAGCTTTGAGGCAAGGTCAAGCTTTTTGCCGACCCCTTTTTCCCCGTCGGGATTGCCCATAGAGGAATCCCAGGCTGAAAGTTCATCCTCTGCATCTTCAATATTTTGATCGGTCTGTTTGAGAGACGTTTTGATCATCTTGTCCATATCGGAATCTATTTCCTCGTGTATCTCGTCCTGCTCCTGTATTAATCGCTCAAGATTATCCTCCTGCTCTGAAAGCTCAGACTCTTTTTCTTCTTTTGCCTTTTCAAGCGCTTCGTCAAGCTCGGGGGATTCTTGAGACACCTCGTTCCATGTCTCCATTTCCTCTTGTAGTTCATGAACTGTCTCTTCCGTTTGACTCACTTCCCACTCTTTTAAAAGAGATCTTTCCCCGGGACCTTCATCTGATCTAATCCAGCTTAAAATCTGATTGCCCATATCTATAGTAGCCAGAGCGGATTTAAAGCCCTCTAACACTGTTTCCTCTCTTAGCTTTTCGTAATGAGGGTCATGGAATACCTTATCGAGTAATTTTCTTGCCAGGGCTGAGCCTTTTTTTGTTTTGTCTTCGGGCAGAAACAAAACGTTATGCTTATAGAATGAAGAAAACAAGTCGAGAGTCAGCGCATCAAAATTAGGAAGCAGATTGGAGCCGCTTTCCATTAATTTGCGGAGCTCCTCTGATTCAGATCTAAGCTCTGCGAACTGTTCGCGGTCAAATGAGTCGGATTCTATATTCTGGGCAGATTTTATGTCCGGCATATATTTAAAAATTAACACGATCACTAACTACTATCAATCAGCTTATATCAATTTGGGGGGGGCATGTTAGAATAAAAAACCTTTTTAGACACATATGCACCATAGATAAAAGTATGAAACTCAATCAAATTGAAATTAGAGCTATAGCTGCGGTAGGTCTTATAATGGCAATCAGGCTGCTCGGGATTTTTCTGATCCTCCCTGTATTCAGCGTTTATGCCGAAAAGTATCCTGGGGCAGACCTAGCGCTTGCCGGCGTAGCATTCGGTATATACGCACTTGTACAGAGCGTCTTGCAAATACCCTTTGGATGGTTGAGCGACAAGATCGGAAGAAAACCGGTTTTAATCATAGGACTAGCTCTATTTGCGATTGGAAGCCTGATATGCGGCATGGCTGAGAACATAAACGAGCTAATAATCGCTCGTGTTATTCAGGGAGCTGGAGCTATCAGCTCTGTTGCCATCGCTTCACTCGGAGATGTAACACGCTCTGAGGTAAGAGCGCAGGCCTTTACTATAGTCGGAATCACGATCGGGGCCGCATTTATGATAGCTATAATAATCGGCCCTCTACTAGCGGCTGAGATAGGGTTTTCGGCACTATTTTACATACTTACCGCTTTGGGGATTTTGGCTATACTGGTGACAATATTCTTTTTCCCCAAAATAGAGAAAAAAGAATTACTGGCTGAAGAAACTGCGATCTTGAGCTACTTAAAACGCCCGGAGATTAGAAAATTATTCTTCTCAGCAGCAATACTGTCGTTAACGGTAAATATGTTTGTGTTCATTTACCCCCTTAGCTGGATCAGCCTCGGAGTAAGTGAAACTAATTTATGGAAGGTTTATCTTGTTGCTCTAATTCCGACTGCCATATTTGCTTACCCGTACGTAAGGTATTCAGAGAAGAGAGGGAAACTTAAAATTGCTACGATGGCAGCATGGGCTCTTGTTGCCATCAGCTTCCTTATGTACCCTGCAAGCTCAAT
>SMWY01000078.1 GCA_004356555.1 Candidatus Dadabacteria bacterium | reverse complement strand
CATCATTTTATTTGACTTTAAATTAATCCGGGCTTAAATTAATACGCATTCGTGGGGCCGTAGCTCAGCTGGGAGAGCGCATGAATGGCATTCATGAGGTCGAGGGTTCGATCCCCTTCGGCTCCACCAATGATTTCAGTACATTACATTGTCTCGCTATGGCAGATGCTAACAGGGAAAGGCTAAAGGAAATATTGCAGAAGAAATCTTTACTTAGAGGTGATTTCACACTCACGTCCGGCAAAAAAAGTACCTACTATATCGATGCCAGGCTTACTACTCTCGATGCTGAGGGTTTAAATCTCATAGGAACGATATTCCTTGAAGAGATTAAAAAGGATTCTTCAATTAATGCAGTGGGTGGCCCAACGATGGGCGCCGATCCTATAGTAGGTTCAGTTCTGGCGTTAAGCCACGAAGCCGGATATCCCTTGGTTGGTTTTCTTGTCCGAAAGCAGGAAAAAGGTCACGGGACCGCGAAGCTAATCGAAGGGAATCTGAAACCTGGGGACAAAGTAGTAATGATTGAGGATGTTGTTACTACTGGAGGATCTGTTATTAAGGCGATAAACGCAGTTCGCGATTCAGGCGCGGAAGTGAGTAAATTACTCGTTATCGTAGACAGAGAAGAGGGGGCTAAATCTAAGTTTGAAGAGATGGGGGTCAAATTTTTCTCGATTTTTCAGATTAGGGAACTGTTGTAAGTGCAAACTCTAGATGGGCAATCAGCACTAATTTAATCTCTTAAGGAAAAGTAATATCGTACTCCTCAAGCTTTCTACGAAGAGTAAGCCTGTTTATACCGAGAGTCCTTGCGGCTTTCGATCTATTCCAGCCGCTTGCGCTTAGAGCTTCCTCTAATAATATCTTCTCGGCTTCTTTAACTATCTGACTGTAGATGTTATCGCTCTGTCCCGAATTCAAAAGCCCTCTTACAGATCCTCTCAAAGTATCTTTAAACGAAGGTGGATTTTTAAGCTCATCTGTGGAGAGCCTACTTTTGAGATCAAGATCGTAAGAGGTTAAATAGGGGATTTTAGTAAAAGCGATAGCTTTTCTTATAGCGTTTTCAAGCTCCCTCACATTTCCGGGCCAGTCGTATTCCATAAGCTTATCTTGAAACTTCTTAGTTACTCCGTGTATATCCTTGCCTGCCTGATTGCTATGTCTTCTGGTAAGGCACTCCATTAGAAGCGGGATATCCTCTATTCGATCTTTTAGCGGAGGTAAATGAATTTTAACTACGTTTATTCGGAAGTATAAATCTTCTCTGAATTTTCCCAGACGTACAAGCTCCTCAAGATTTTGGTTTGTGGCAGTTATTAACCTTACGTTGACCGAAATCTCTTTGCTGCTCCCCAGTCTGTGGAATGCTCCGCTTTGTACTACTCTTAAAACTTTAGCCTGAAGAGATAATGACATATCTCCAATTTCATCCAGGAACATTATTCCCCCGTCCGCTTCCTCAAATTTTCCGGTCCTGGCTGTATCAGCCCCTGTAAAGGCTCCCTTTTCATAGCCAAAGAGTTCAGCCTCCAAAAGGGTCTCTGGGATTGCGGCACAATTGAGCACAACAAAAGTCTTTTCCCACCTTGTACTTACTTTCCATACCGACTCTGCCACAAGCTCCTTACCTGTTCCGCTCTCACCTGTTATGAGCACTGGTACGTCCACTCTTCCGACTTGTCCTATAAGTTTGCAGACCTCTTGAAGCATCGGAGAGTTGCCGACAATTGCGCAGGTTACGCTGCTACCTTCCACATCTCCCGGGAAATCTACCAACTCCCCTTTTGTCTCAAGTCTTATACCTAGTGCTCTTTTTATTGAATCGATTAGCTTTGGGTTATTAACAGGGCCGATAATACAGTCAAAGGCGCCGAACGTCATAGATTCAATTAGATACCTTGCACCTTTTACCTCGGTTAGTACTATTACAAATGATTTCTCTTTAAGCCTGCTCAGAGCACCTATGCCGATTGTATCAACGTCGAGTAATGTAACTTCTGGGTAGTTAGATTCATTTACTTCACTCAATACAGATAATTCAGCAATTCCCCCTAGGGTTTGTTGTATCCCTTCTGATAAACTTGAATTCTTTGTAAATAGGGTAATATTTGTACTCATTTCTTACTCTCTGTGTGTAACAAAAGTATACAGCGTGATTATTATGTAATCAAGAAAACAATATACATTTGTGTAACTACCTGTTAAATCTACGATTTTTTGCTGTGGCATTTAATTTGCATCATTCAATAAGGATATTTAATCATAATACTTATAGCTAAATTTAGAGGATACAGATAATTTGGATGTAATACTTATAACAGCGATTGTACTTGCGGCTTTTCTCGCATTGAATATTGGGGCTAATAATTCCGCGGCTTCAATGGCTACGGCCTATGGTGCGGGGGTTAGAACCAAAAAACAGGCAGTAATTATTATCGCTGTATTCGCATTATTGGGAGCATTGATAGCAGGAGCTCCAGTTGTAAATACTATAGGGAGGGATCTAGTTCCAAGTGAAGTATTATCATCTCATATTGGCCTAGTTTTAATTATTTTTGTAATTGCCTCGGTTTTTGTTACTTGGGCAAATGTTGCGAAGATTCCTATTGCAACTACTCACGCAATTGTATGCGCAATAGCAGGAGTGGGCTTATATTCAAGCGCACTAAATACGGATAAGTTTTTCGAGATATTAGTTTGGTGGGTGGCTGCTCCACTCGTCGCCTGGATTATCAATTTCCTGCTGGCCAAGTATCTGTATTTCAAGACACTTAAGTTTCTTGCTGAACGTTATTCTGAAAAGTCGATCAATCGGATTCTTATGATTATGATTACAATATCCGGCACTTTTCTTGCATTTTCTGCCGGTGCTAATAACTCGGCAAATGCTGTAGGGCCGCTTGTTGGGTTAGGTCTTATAGGTTCTTATCAGGGAGCTCTGATAGCGGGAGTGGCCATGGGCGTAGGAGCTATACTTTTTGGAGGGAGAGTTCTTGAAACTGTAGGGAAAGAGATAACCGAGATCTGTATTTTGAGGGCTGTCTCAGTAGAATTTACGGGCGCTGGTCTGATTCTTATAGCCTCGTTTTCCGGAATACCGGTGTCGATAGCGGAGATCATTACATCAGGTATAATAGGTTTTTCGTGCGCACAACAGGGTTTTGGTGTGACTGCGCGTAATAGACATGTTATACGAATCGCGTTTTTCTGGATAATGATACCGTTTGTAGCAATAGCACTGGGTTATGGGTTGTCGTCTTTATACTTCACCTATAATGTTGGAGAATTTATTACTATGAACTTTGGTTTATAACGGAGGTATATCACAATTAGCCTATCGAACTCGCATACTGACAGTTCATCTGAACTTCTTAAAAAGAGGTTTAATGCCCAGCAAGTAGAAGAGCTGAACATTAAATTTGAGAATGGCAGCGCTCAAGAGGTGCTTGAGTGGACAACTTCCCTGCATCCTAGAGTTGCTCTGGCATCCAGTTTTCAAGCACAAGGAGTGGTTTTGATAGACATGTTTATGAAGATTAATAAAAAGGCAAGGGTCTTTACTTTAGATACCGGAAGGCTTAACGAAGAAACATATGAAGTTATGGATACTATAAGAAGCAAATATGGAATCAGGATTGAGGTAATCTTTCCTGATAAACATGATGTAGAGGAGATGGTTCGTAATCATGGGCTTAATTTGTTTTATAAAAGTAAAGACAATAGGTTTCTATGCTGCGATATTAGGAAAGTGAGACCATTGAAGAATTATTTGCCAACCTTAGACGGCTGGATAACTTCTATTAGACGGGATCAGACAGAAAACAGATCAGGTTCAAAGAAATTTGAGATTGATGAGCTTCATGGGGGAATCCTCAAAATAAACCCTCTTGTAGATTGGACGTCGAAAGAAATCTGGGAATATATAAAGGAGCACAACGTTCCTTATAACAAATTACACGATATAGGCTATCCAAGTATCGGATGTGCTCCTTGCACGCGTGCGGTAAAAGATGGAGAAGATCCCAGATCAGGCCGGTGGTGGTGGGAAAACGATTCGGATAAAGAATGCGGACTTCACATCAATCACAATATCAATCCTTAAATTCATATAAAAACCTAGATGTTCTTAAGTTCTGAGCTATAATATCTCTTTGTTACTGAAAGTTATTATCTCCGACCTCTTCCTGAGTAGAGATCGGTACTGGTGATGCCTGGTGAATTACCATACGCCATCCCGATTCGTTCTTTTCAAATATATTAGTCGAAACGGAAACGTTCATCATGATAGGGTCTCTTTTTATATACGTAAGCTCCTGAATGCAGCTAACCCAGGCTGCATCTCCTTCTATATCCACAGTTACATTATGGAGCTTTATATCGAGCTGGTCTTCAGGATCAAATACGTTCTCCCAGCTTTGTCTTATTGCTTCCCATCCTTCGAGCATAACCCACCCGGGATGTGTGCAGCCCGCTCTCTCGTCATGCACAAATACTGTTCCCATTAGCTCAAGGTCTCTTGTCCCAAGTGCCTTATAGAATCTGCTATTTACATCAAGTATCAGTTCTTTATCCGTTTCTATTGCCATTTCTTTAATCCGTTACTTATACCCGATTTTTGATTGGGTTTCTTGTAGATGTTCAGTATAGAAAATCCCTGCGAGGTCTAATACCTTAATTCTGAGTTAGTAAACCCTACTCTAATTATATATGGCTTTCTTCTCTAGCTTCTAGAACCTATTGTTTGAAGATGTTCACTACTTTACTAAGGGAGTTAACTATATCTCCCTTTACCCTTGATATGTCATTGTAGATTGCAAAGAACATTATGAAGATTAGTACAGTGAGTCCTATACGCTGGCTAATTTCAAGTGATCTTTGGCTAAGTGGTTTTCTCTTAATAGCTTCTATTGTAAGGTAGACTACGTGTCCTCCGTCGAGCATCGGTATCGGGAACAGGTTAATAATTGCAAGGTTAATACTTATAAAACACGTAAACTGCAGAAGCTGAGCGAAGCCGGCTTCTGCTGCTGCACCAGAGATTTTGGCAATAAGAATGGGGCCGGCAAGGCTTTTTCCAGCGGCTCCAAGTGCAATTTTCCCCGTCACGAGTTTATATAAAAACCCAAATAGAAGTGCCACAATCTCTATTATCATGTTTGCAGCTTCTTTTACTCCATTATATATAGATTCGAAAAACCCGTATTTTTTTATAATTTCATCGGTATAAACCTGTATGCCAATTGCGCCTGCCCCATTTTCACCTAAAGGTTCAGGGGTGATTTGAATATCAAATACGCTTTCCCCTCTTTCTATGAGCATAGTTAACTCTTTATTGGCATTTTTTTGAATAACTGAGGCCATCTCATTCCAATCGGCAATTGGCTGCCCGTTGATTTCAAGAATCTTGTCTCCTTTCTCAAGTTCAGCATTGTCAGCGGGTGTGCCGTCCATTACACCCCCTACTTTTGCAAGAACCGGCTCCCCGAACCCTAAAGCTACAAGTCCTTCCGGGGTAGCAGTAGCCTTTATTGGAATTGCAATTGTCTCGCCCCCTCTGTCTACCTTAATATCAAGTAGAACGTCAGGATTTATCTGAAGCTCTATGTTTACATCTCTCCAGTCTGAGACCTCCTTTCCTTCTATTTCTAATATTGTGTCTCCGACCAAAAACCCTGCTTCTGCAGCGGGAGACCCATTTGCTATCTGCCCTATTACTGGGCTACGCTCAAGATATGCCGGAACTGATATGCCTATCATAAAAACTACGGGGAGCAATATAAAAGGTAGTAAGAAATTCATAAATGGGCCTGCAACTACAATCAAAAGCCTGTTTATTATAGACTGATTTGAGAAACCTCTTGGGTACTCTTTTTCAGAATAGTTGTCTGATCCTTCTAAGTCCTGAGCTGTAGACGTAATCTCAATATTTTTGCCGTCTCTTTCAATTACAAATTCAAATTCTCTAAGAGGTTCATTTTCGAGCACGGCTTCGAGCTGCTTCCATCTTTCAAAGGATTTTAGCTCTAAGCCGTCTATGCTTATTATTCTGTCCCCTGATTTGAACCCGGTTCTTTCGGCATTTGAACCCGGTTCAACTTTATCTACTATAAAGTTGCCCTCAACACCCTCGCCGTACATTTTAACGTAGCCGCCCAGTGGAAGAAGGCATATAAGATACTCGGTTTCTCCCCTGGTAAATCCAAATAACTTTTTACCGAATCCTAAAGAGAATTTCTCGACTCTTACTCCACTCCATTTTGCGACGAGAAAGTGTCCTAATTCGTGTATGAATACTAAAACTCCTATAACAAAGATAAAAGCTATTATTGCGGTCATATTTTTTTATTCTCCTAACTTCTAATTAAAGATTGTGCAGTATTTCTTGCCCAGAGGTCACTTTCTAGTACTGCATCTAGCGTATTTGCGGGTTGTGTTTTATGAAGGTCCATTACTTTCTTTACTGTGTTAATTATACCCGTAAATTTCATCTGCCCTGACAGAAATGCTGAAACTGCCACCTCGTTTGCCCCGTTCATAACTGAGGGCATAGTACCACCTTCTCTCAAAGCGTCAAACGCGAGTGATAGTGAAGGGAACTGACTATAGTCAACCTCCTGAAAGCTAAGTTCTCCGAAACTCTCTGGAACGACGGGGTTAGTGTTCATAGATATTCTCTCTGGGTATGAAATCGCGAAAGCAATTGGTATTCTCATATCCGGTTTGCCCATCTGAGATATAACTGAGCCGTCTATATATTCTACCATAGAGTGAACTATACTTTGGGGATGTATCCACACAGATATTTGATCAGGCTCAAACCCAAAAAGCCATTTAGCCTCAATTACTTCAAACCCTTTATTCATAAGAGTAGCTGAATCTATAGTGATTTTCTTCCCCATTTTCCACGTAGGGTGGTTTAGCGCAACTTCTACACTGACATCTTCTAGTTGGTCCTGAGGGGTATTAAGGAACGGTCCCCCTGAAGCTGTAAGGATTAAACGTTTCACATGGTTTCTCTTTCCGCATTCAAGTGCTTGAAATAATGCGCTATGTTCACTGTCTATGGGAAGTAATTTGGTGCCTCTTTTTTGAACTTCACCAATCAAAATTTCTCCTGCTATTACAAGGGACTCTTTGTTTGCAAGAGCAATATCCTTTCCGGCTCTTGCTGCGGCTAATGTGGGCCTTAATCCCGAAGCTCCAACCATGGCGGAGACCACTAGATCAGCTTCACTTAATACTGCTATCTGCTCTACCCCTTCTAGACCATGAAATATTTGAGTATTACAGGGTTTAATTAATGAAACCAGTGCGGATGCAGTTTCCTCATTTTGGACCGAAACCGCTCGCGGGCTAAATTTTAATATTTGTTTTTTGAGAAGCTCAATATTGCTTCCAGCGGCAAGTCCGACAACACTGAATTTTTCTGGGTGCTGCGATACAACGTCTAATGTTTGTCTGCCGATAGAACCAGTAGAGCCGAGTATGGAGATTTTCTTCAAATGACTTCCCTTTTCTTTACCTGGTCCCCTGTGAGACCAAATCTCCTTTCTCGTCTCTGGTAATTTAGAATCGCTTTTATAAGATGCCTTTTCCTGAAATTCGGCCAAAGTGTTTTCGTAACATATATTTCAGTATATGCGAGTTGCCATAGCATAAAGTTAGAAAGCCTCATTTCCCCGCTTGTTCTTATGAGAAGATCGGGTTCAGGCAGGTCTGATGTATATAAAAATCTTGAAAAATTTGATTGATTAATGTCTTCGGGAGCAATATTGCCGTGAGATATCATCTTTTTAATCGCATCTATTATTTCTTCTCTTCCCCCATAGCTAAGAGCAAGTGTTAAGGTAAGTTCTTGGCAATCTTTTGTTTTTTCAATCGTTTCCTCCAGTACTTTATATACGTCTTGAGGAAGTTCCCAAAGCCTTCCTATTGCATTTAGGCTTATCCCATTTTCAACGAGTTTGTTCCCCTCTTTCAGCAAATACTGTTTTAACAGCTCCATTAATGCATTGACTTCTACTTTGGGTCTTTTCCAATTCTGAGCAGAAAATGCGTATAAAGTAATATGTTTTACACCCAGGTCTTTAGCGCTTTTTACAACCGCCCTTACAGATTTCATTCCTTCCCTGTGGCCGCTTATACGGTCCAGGTTTTTTTTCTTTGCCCATCTGCCATTCCCGTCCATTATTATCACAATGTGTGCAGGAAGATTGTTTTTGTCTACTAGCAACTCAAGTTTTCCTTTCATTAGCTTTCTAATTATAACACTTCAAGTTATTTAAAAAAGTGCAGAATTCTAGGGATAAAATGCCCGGATAATATCCTAATTGAATACTGCTTTGGATAGGTATGATATTGGTGCGGCTATAAAGATAACTATTAATAGTATCGACAGTATTACTAAAAAAGTGAGACAGTAAATGAAAAATGAGACGGGAATAAAGATGGCTCTATACAAAAAAAACCAATCTTTAGAGATTTGAATTACTATAGAGCTGTAACTCCCGATAAATCTGCTTATTACTGTATATAACATTTTTAGCATATCTTTCTCTTGAACTAAAATATACCATTCTTTTTATTAGTGTAAAAAAATATATAGAGTGTGCTTTTAACCTAATTCAATTAAGAACAGTCGCTCATTCAAATTTAAATTGCGCATTTACTATTCAATTACCTGCATTTACTCCTTTATTTAAAATTCCAAGTTGCTAGTTAATGGATGTTTAGTTAACCTGTACTAGAGGTCATACAAATGAGAATTATTTCTCTAATATTAATAATTTTCACATTAAACGTGACCGCTGTTAAGGCGGATAACGAATCTGTCTATAAAGGCCTTTCCAATTTCACAAAGGTACTTGACCTTATTCAGCGAAATTATGTTGAAGAGGTAGACGGCGAAGATCTTACGATCAAAGCAATAGAAGGAATGTTACACGGACTTGACCCCTATTCAGCGTATTTAAGCCCAGAACGTTATAGGGATCTTGAAATTGGCACTTCCGGTGAATTCGGAGGTGTCGGGATGGAAGTCACGACCAAAAATGGATTTCTAAAAGTGATAACTCCCTTTGAGGGAAGCCCAGCGGAAAAAGCCGGTATTAAGCCTAAAGATCTGATAATTGAAATTGAAGGTAAAACAACAAAAGGCATGGTTGTACAAGAAGCTGTCAAGTTGCTTAGGGGGCCTAAGGGCAGTTCTGTGAATATAACTATCGAAAGAAAGGGAGAGTCCAACCCTATAAAGATAACTCTTATCAGGGATAAAATAACAATTAAGAGCGTCAAGAAGAAACTGATTGATAATGAGATTGGATACATAAAGCTCTCACAGTTTCAAGAGGATACATCTCAAGAATTAAGAACAGCTTTATTAGAGCTTGAATCACAAAATGATAAGGATTTAAGAGGTGTGATCCTGGACTTAAGAAATAATCCAGGAGGATTACTAGGTGAAGCGATAGAAGTGGTGGATGAGTTTGTTGATCAGGGATTAATAGTGAGTGTTAGAGGCCGGTCCAAGGAACAAACTAGAGAATTTTATGCAACAAAAAATGGTAGTTTTCAGGAATATCCGATTGTGGTAATTGTGAATGAGGGGAGTGCTAGTGCTTCTGAAGTTGTTGCTGAAGCTCTTCAGGATAGTAAAAGAGCAACTATTCTTGGCACTAATACCTTCGGGAAAGGTTCTGTACAAACAATAATAAGATTGGAAGACGGATCTGGTCTTAAGCTCACAACAGCAAAATTTTATGCCCCAAGTGGTAGATCAATTAGTGAGGTTGGTGTAACTCCGGATGTAATTGTTGAGAACACAAATGCCAAAGACAAGCAACTAGAAACCGCTGTTGATCTGCTAAATAACTCAGGGATCAGCCGTGCTATACCCAAGGGCTAAGGAGAGCCTCTCTTTTGCCAAGAAAACCCAGAAGTTATAAAAAATCGAGAAGACCAGCGAGAAGAAAGAGAAATGCCCGGGTCTCAAGGATAGTTCTCTTCACTATAGGGTTTATTCTACTGGTATTTTTCGGCTTATATGGGCTTAATTACTTAAAACAAAACGTATCCTCTGATTTTTCCAATGAAAGGCTGTCGGCTACTGAAATGGATAATCTCATAAAGGAGATAGACCGTAGTCTTGCTGGAGCATTTTTTGACGCGGGTATATCATCTAAGAATATAGAGTCAAAAAAAGTCTATAATAAGGGACTCGAAGAACTAATGTGGGAATACAAGGATATGAAAATAGTTCCTGAAAAGGGGATCACTCCACAAAAAGTTAAAAAATCTCTTGAAGATTCTATTTTTAAAAAGTTTCCTATAGAACATGAGATTAAGAGCGGAAAAAACTCACTGACGGCTTATTTTAAGATTAACGATGTTACTACACATAAAATACAATTTGATTTTACTAATCGAAAGCAGCCTCTTTCTAAGCCTAAAAAGGAAAAAGCTGAAAAAGAGAAATTAAAAGAAAAAAAGATTAAGACTTCGGCTAAATCAAAAACCTCAATATCTAAAAAGGAAACATTAAATAGAAACTATACAAAATCGAAAATAGTAATAATTGTTGATGATCTTGGGCAAACTAAAAAACCTATTGATCAATTGCTCAAAATCCCTGCATCAATCACTTTCGCCGTACTTCCAAACCTTCCCTATTCAATCTATGCAGCAGAAGAGGCTGATAAGAAGGGTAGGGATGTAATTCTTCATATGCCGATGGAGCCCAAAGAATCATCAGGGTATACTGCGGCAGATGCCGGAGATAGTACATTGTTAGTGGGATTGCCTAAAGATGTAATTCTCTCAAAGCTCAATAAAAGTTTGTCTTCAATTCCCCATGTAAAAGGTATAAATAATCATATGGGGTCAAAGTTCATGGAAAACGGTGAGTTAACTGAGCTTATATTGAGAGACTTAAAGAGTAAAGGGCTTATGTTCGTAGACAGCAAGACATCGAGTGAAAGTAAAGGGTATGAGACTGCGCTTGAACTGGGTATGAAAACAGCGCAAAGAGACGTATTTTTGGATAATTCGTCTAAAAATTCTCAATATGTAAAAGACCAGCTCAAAAAACTAGTTAATATTTCAAAAAAGAAAGGTTTCGCAATAGGGATATGTCATCCTTATCCTGGTACTGTTAAAGCTCTCGCTGAAATGATACCCGAAATTAATAATGAGGTTGAAGTTGTCTCAATATCAAATATTGTTAATCAGAACAGTAAGCTTGGAAGGAATTAGAATTAATCATGTTTCCCCTATTTTAGTAAAGGAGAATATTAAATGGGTCTAATTGATGATACGAGGAAGAGAAGAGATTCTTGGATCAAGAGGTTTGAAGAGCAGCGTCAGGAAGAAGAATGGAGTCCTGGTAATGTGGATCCGAAGATTGAAGAAGAAAGGATTCTGGAAAACCGGAGAAAAGTAGGCGTGTTCCCACCGAAACCTAAAGACAATTAGTATTAGTACATTCTGGACTATGCGGACTTGACAACCCACTGTGAATCCTTTAGTTTTTTCTAGCTAGATTTGTGAAATATCAGGAGGAGTATATTTATGCCAGGAATTGTAGTCGGAAATAACGAGAGTATAGATAGCGCACTAAAAAGATTCAAGAAACAGGTTGAAAAGGGTGGTGTTCTATCTGAAGTAAGAAGAAGAGAGCATTTCGAAAAACCAAGTGAAAAGAGAAAAAAGAAGCTGTTTGCTGCTAAAAAGCGCGTTGTGAAACGTACCAGAAGGAACTAATTTCTAGAATTAATATATACATAATAAAACCCGGTTGGGGGACACAACATTTGTATTCGTCATTCCAAAAGATTAGATCGATTGACCATTCCTTTGAGTGTCCTGTTATAACCTTTTTATTCAGTTCAACCATAGATGGGAAAATTTAACAATGAGGCTCTTGTTAAAGAAATAAAAAGGAGGTTGAGTATTATTAACCTCGTTGAGAGTTACACATCTGTTAAGAAAACCGGAAAGGGTTATGTTGGGCTTTGTCCATTCCATGATGATAGTAATCCCTCTATGCATGTAGATGAAGAGAAGGGACTATTCCATTGTTTTAGCTGTGGAGCGGGAGGTGATATTTTTGGTTTTTATATGAGGTACAATAACCTAACCTTTCCAGAAGCTTTATCAGAACTTGCTAAAAAAGCTGATGTCAATATAGAAAGACAACCAGAATCAGTACCTAGAAGATCTCAAAATAGTGTTTTATATAAAATTAATGCCGTAGCTGCAAAGTACTACAGACATATTCTCCAAGAAAATAGTAAAGGTAAAAGAGGCAGAGATTATTTAGAAAGGAGAGGTATCTCTTCGGAGACAGCCAAAGAATTTATATTTGGTTTTGCTCCCGAAGGTTGGGATAATCTCGTTAAATACTTAACCAAGAATGAAGTTCCGCTAAATATTGCTGAAAAAGTGGGGTTAATAGTAAAAAGAAATAATACCGAAGGATACTATGATAGATTTCGAAATAGATTGATGTTTCCGATTTGTAATGTTGAAGGAAAAGTTATAGGTTTTGGAGGTAGAAGGGTTGACGAACAAGACGAACCTAAATATATAAATTCTCCTGAATCTGATATCTATCATAAAAGAAAAAGTTTCTATGGAATAAATAAATCAAAAGATCATATAAGAAGAGAAAGCAGAGCAATCTTGGTTGAGGGCTATACTGATTTTCTTTCCCTTTATTCCTCAGGTATCAGAAATGTCGTTGCAACGTTAGGCACGTCTTTGACACGTGAGCATGTAAGTATGCTCAGGCGCTATACAAATAACGTTGTTGTTTTATTTGACAGTGATGAATCAGGAAGAAAAGCTGCTAAGAAATCGCTCGATGTGCTTTTAGAGGAGGGGTTATTGCCCCATGTTGCTCCCCTGCCTTCTGGAAAAGACCCGGATTCATATATAAATGAAGAAGGTTTGGATAAATTCAATGAACTCATAGAAAATCCTATTAGTTGGGTTGAATTCTGGTTTGATATGACGGGCGATTACCAGAAAAAAGGAATGATTACTCGCAAACAAATGTTAGAAGAAATTGTAGAATTAATAGAACACGTAAAGGACCCGGTTGAAAGAAGCTTCTGGATTAAAAAAGCGGCAGAGAGGTTAAGCGTTCCGGAGAGCGAGATATATTCTTTGGTCAAGCATAGAAGAAGTGAGAAAAAAGCTGGGGGAACTAAAACTCAGCTGAAATACCCAAACACAGAGAAATTATTATTAACAGTTCTACTAAAGTTCCCGGATCTTAAATCAATCTTAGCAGAAGAAGATTGGAAAGGACTCATATCCAATACAGAAATTAAGTCTATTTTGGAAGAAATTATAGTTCAAGGTAATTACGACCCCTCATCCTTACTACTTCGTTTCGATGATAAAGTAGCTCATGAAATGATTTCAGAGGCACTGCTTTCATCTCCTGGTATTCCTGACGCGGAAACCGCTAGTAAAATTGTTCAGGACTGCGTAGGCAAATTAAAACTTTCAAAGCTCGATGAAAAGTTGAAAGTACTCAGGATTGAAATTGATGATGCTATTAAAGAAAAAGATATCCGACTTGAGAAGAAGCTTCTTAAAGAGTTCGGAGATTTAACGAAGCAAAAACAACGGGAGGAAGGAAGAGCCTTATGAGTAATAAGAAAAAGGAAGCATTGCGAGTCAAAACGGCTAAGGAGAATATTAGACTTCTCAATACTGAAAGCGACTCCCTAAGTGAGGCTGAGTTAGAAAAAACTGACTATCAGGATGAGCCTGAGGCTGGCGAGTCCTCTAATAAGGAAGAAAACGGAGTCAGCAGTCCCAAATACGGATTTCCTTTCAAAGGCAATAAGGAAAATGCCAATGAGTATGATCTAATAAGATTTTACCTTCATGAGATAGCAGATCATGCACTTCTTTCGAGGGAAGAAGAGATACGCATTGCTAAAAAAATTGAGACGGGAAAAAGGATTATTGCAAAGACTATTCTTAGTTCTTCTTTGATGTTAAATGAGATATGTGGAATTGGAGAGGAACTTCAAAAAGGGGATTTGGATGTAAGAGATGTTACTAACTCATTGGATGATACGGATGGATTAGGAGAAGAAGCACAGATAGGAATTGGAAATTTAATAAAGGAGATCACCAAGCTTTATAATGATAATGAAGAGTTTGCCAAAGAGATTAATATAGCTACAAAAAGGAAGAGAACCACCCTTTTAGGAAAGGTTAAGAATAATAATAATAAAATGGTTTCATATCTGGAAGAGATAAACTTAAGTGGAATCCAGATGGACAGGATTCTTTCTGTTGCTAGAGGTTATATTAAGAGACTCGAAAAAATAAAAAATGAACTAGGCGGTTCTCAAAAAAAAGCTGATAATTTAATTGCCAAATCTAAAAAAGATTATAAAAAGGAAATTGAGGAATTATTAAATGAGGCCGAAGATAATACAAGAAGACTTAAAAAAGGTGTTGGAAGAATAGAATTTGGTGAACAAATAACAACAACTGCGAGTAGGAAACTCATTGAATCTAATTTGCGGCTTGTTGTAAGTATTGCAAGGCGTTACATAAACAGAGGTCTTCCCTTCCTGGACTTAATTCAAGAAGGTAATATGGGACTTATGAGGGCTGTAGAAAAATTTGAATATAATAGGGGCTATAAATTCTCAACCTATGCAACTTGGTGGATTAGACAAGCAATAACAAGGTCTCTAGCGGATCAGTCTAGGATAATTAGAATTCCTGTTCATATGACTGAAACGATAAACCGTATTATTAGGACATCAAGGCTTTTAGTGCAGGAATTAGGACGTGAGCCGATGCCTGATGAGATAGCTAGTAAAGTAGGAATGTCCACCGATAAAGTGGCAAAAGTACTTAAGATATCAAAAGATCCTATTTCTCTGGAAACGCCGATTGGAGATGAGGAAGATAGTAAGCTCGTTGATCTTATAGAGGACTCCAACACAACTTCACCTGTTAAAATGCTGGAAATGAATGAACTGAAAGAAATAATAAATAGAGCGCTATCATCAGTCTTGAATACCAGAGAGGAAAGTATTGTAAGGTTAAGATTCGGGATAGATGAAGAAAAGGAGCACACCTTAGAAGAGGTTGGTCATCAATTCCAGGTAACACGTGAGAGAATCAGGCAGATTGAAGTAAAAGCCATTAAAAAATTAAAACGTGCAGCAAGAGTTTATCCCATAAAAAGCTATGTAGAAAAAACTTAGTGGAAACCCTCCTTAATTAACCTTTATTTTTTTAGAACGAATTTTACTCTTAGTCATTTTACTCTTTCTAAGTTCTTTTGCTTCCTCAAAATATACAAGAACAGTACTTAGTGTTTTTACCCGTAGCATTTGTTTAACTTCTGAAACAGTTGCGCCGGATTCTATAGCTAGCATGGCCGCTGTCTGTCTAAGACTATATGGAGTAACGCCTTTTCTCTTAATTCCAAGCTTCTCAAAGTAATGGCTTACTCGCGCCCTAATAGCCCGTGTAGTTATTCTTTCTCTTATTGCCCTGTTTCCAATTCCCCAAAATAGTGGTTCACTCTCATCTCCGCTCTCTCTCTGAGCCAAGTACTTATCCAGCTCCCTTACTACAGTAGGAGATAGGACTACATACTCATCCTTTTTATCTTTGTTCTTGCCTTGGACATAGATGATCTTCTGTTTGTTTCTGGTTTTAATATCTCCTAGGTTTGCTCTTACTATTTCTATCTCGCTCAAACCGCATCTAACCATCAAACTTAACATTGCCCAGTCTCTAAGCCCTAAGGGTGAGGATAAATCGATGGTTTCAAATAGTTTTCTAACATCACTTCGTGTAATTGGTTTGGTCGAATGTCTGTGAGGTCTGGAGCCGCCTTTAACTTTTTTAGCAGGGTTCCCGGTAGTTTTCCCCATAATCTCTAAGTAGTCATAGAACCTTCTTACCGCTGTTAGATATGCAGAGACTGAGGCGGTGGATAAATCCTTAGAGGTAATATAGTCTTTGTAGCGTTGAATATCATTAGAAGTAAGTCCTATAGGAGATGTGTCCCCAAGCCATTTGGAGTATCCCATTAAGGCTTTTCGGTATGTTTCCTTTGTGGTCGGTCTTCTATTAAGGGAATTTATAAAATCGTGGATAAGTTGATCCATGGTGAGAAATTAAAGCATTTTTATCCCGCAAATTCAAATTTAAGTCTTGACAACTTTTAATACTAATGTAAATTTTATTTTCGAATCTGGGTGGCTATACTGAAGAGGCAACACCTGGTCCCATACCGAACCCAGAAGTTAAGCTCTTCAAGGCCGATGATACTGCTCTTGTACGGGAGTGGGAAAGTAGGTAGCTGCCTTGGTTCTTTTTTTTTTGCATTTTTTAGAAATAAGTTACTCCTTCTATCATTCCAACCCGTATTTTCAATAATAGAGCAGTTGTTTTGTCTTGTGGGCTTATGTAGTATTTTGTTCTCTAAAATAAATACTTCATAGCAAGAGGGTCTTTTAGTGGGCAAAATGCGTGTAGCCGTCTTTGCATCAGGTAGTGGTACGAATCTTCAGGCGATCATTGACGCAGATATTCAAACTATCGAAATTGCTGTAGTTTTTACGAACAACCCCGATGCGTATGCTATAGAGCGCGCTAAAAAACATAATATCCAGGTTGAGATAATTGATCATAAAAATTATAAAACTAGAGAAGAGTACGAGAAGCACATAATTAAGGTTCTAGGTCCTTACAAGCTCAACTTAATTGTTCTAGCAGGGTTTATGAGAATTCTCTCAACAGTATTTGTTAGAGCTTATAAAAATAAGATTGTTAATATACATCCTGCCCTCTTACCTTCCTTTCCCGGAATAAACGCCGGAAGACGGGCCCTAGAATACGGGGTTAAATATACGGGAGTTACTGTTCATTTTGTTGATGAAGGAGTGGATACCGGTCCAATTATATTACAGTCAGTAGTCGAGATTAAAGACGAGGATACGGAAGATACGCTCCTTGAGAAGATTCATGAGGTAGAGCATCGGATATATCCCAAAGCCATTGAGCTTATATCAAGTGGAGAAATAGAAGTAATAGGCAGAAGAGTTATTAAAAAGTCTTAAAGTTCCCTTCCGATCGCTTTGGCAACAGCTGATGCTTTTTCCATCAGTGCTTTAAACTTATGGGGTTTTAATGACTGACCGCCGTCACTCACAGCTACCTCAGGGTTATTATGAACTTCAATAATAACTCCGTCAGCACCCGCCGCGATTGCTGCGAGCGTCATAGGGGTTACATACTGCCAGTACCCTGTACCGTGACTCGGATCAGCTATGACGGGAAGATGTGTTTTCTCTTTAAGTACCGGAATTGCGTTTAAATCAAAGGTGTTTCTGGTTGCCGTCTCAAAAGTCCTGATACCTCTTTCGCAGAGCATTACATCCTCGTTTCCTTCAGCGAGTATATACTCGGCGCACATTAAGAACTCTTTTATAGTAGTAGACATCCCTCTTTTTAAAAGAACAGGTTTCTTTGATTTACCAACCTCTTTTAAAAGTGCGTAATTCTGGGAGTTTCTTGCTCCAATTTGAAGCACATCAGCGTATTGGACAACTGAGTCAAGATCGTGTGGGTCGAGTATTTCGGTCACAATTGGAAGCCCGGTTTCTTCTCTAGCCTGAGCCAGAAGTTTTAATCCCTCAATACCCATTCCCTGGAAAGTGTAGGGGGATGACCTTGGTTTATATGCGCCGCCTCTTAACATTGTTGCCCCGGATTCTTTAATCGAATGGGCGATTTCCATGAGCTGCTCTTCGCTTTCTACTGAACAGGGACCGGCTATTACAGGAATTTTATTGTTTCCCACAACTACATCTCTAACTTTGATTGTCGTATTTTCGGGTTTGAATTCCCTGCTTGCGATCTTGTGTGCAGGAAGTATAGGTATAACTTTCTCTACACCCCCAAGTATGCTTAAAGCCTCAACATCTTCGGGTTTTCCCCTCTCGTCTCCAATAGCGCCAATTACGGTTCTCAATAACCCTTCAATAGGGTGTGGCTGATATCCAAGCTCGACCATTACGGTTTTTGCTTTTTGAATCTGCTCAGGAGACGCCCCACTTTTCATTACTACAATCATTTCTTTAAATTCCTCCGGTTTTTACAAGCTTATATATGTTAGACAAAGGTGCTAGAATACATGAATGCCTAATGTTGTCAACACTTTATGGCTTAGCTTAGAGACGCAAAAGTACCAGTATATATAGGCGCAATCGTGTATCCTTGATTCTTTTAATATTTCATAGAATAATATATCCCTACTCAGAATTTCTTCTTGATAGAACTGAGGGCAGGTGGTGAAATCGGCAGACACGACGGCCTCAAAAGCCGTTGGATTCACATCCGTGGGGGTTCGAGTCCCCCCCTGCCCATACTTAGAAATCTTTACTTATCGTAATAAACCTCTTAAGGATATTCGTACTGCTTTTAAAAATGCTTGCAACAGAGCAGGTATAAAAAACCTTAGATTCCATGACCTTAGGCATATTTTTGCAACCAGATTAGTTCTTGCAGGAGTAGACTTAGCGACTGTTTCTAAGCTCTTGGGGCACTCTTCTATCCAGATGACTACGAGTCATTCTACTCCTGAGGCTCTCAAATCGGCTGTTTCTAAGCTAAATAAGGTGTAAAATGTTAGCAAAAGTGTTAGCACTAAAATTATGTTATAAATGTGCTATAAGTGATAAACAATCTATTTTTTTATACTACCTTCGTAACTATATATAATCGGCTCTTGACCTTCCTTTGACCATATAAATGTCCCAGTAATTTCGTTACCTTTAACTGTTCCTTCCCATTCTGCTTTTCCTCCTTTATCACTCACGAGTGTGGATTCGAACAAAGTAGTGTCACCTTTTGACATCGTTTTATACGGAGCGGAACCAAAGCCATACTGTTCGCAATCAACAGAGAAGAATGTTCCATCCTTAAAAATTAACTCATCGTTTGTAGCTTCATCATCTTTACCTTGCTCGGACAGTTTGACTAAAAAAGATTTACCATCCAAT
>SMWY01000077.1 GCA_004356555.1 Candidatus Dadabacteria bacterium | reverse complement strand
TTACATGCACATATCACGGAGCCCAATTTAACGTAGAAACCGGAAAAGCCCTCTGTCTACCCGCCGTGGATGGAGTAGAAACTTTTGAGGTGAAAGTAGAAGACGACGATATTTACGTACTGATCGAGGACTAAATCCTCACCACCACATTAAGTGCCATAACTTCCTTTTTTTATAATCTAACTTTACCTATAATGTAAACATATCGAGTAAATTGATGGGACAACTCATATTTTCGACTGAAAGTTTATATTTATCCAGGAAAAAGTATAGATTGTAGATAAATGTTTATAAAATTAAAGCGTGTATATGAAAAGCCGAAAGAGAGTGACGGTATTCGGATATTAGTCGAGAGACTCTGGCCAAGAGGGTTATCAAAAGAAAAAGCCAGGGTAGACATATGGTTAAAAGATGCCGCCCCTTCTACGGAATTACGTAAATGGTTCGGCCACGATCCCACAAAATGGGTGGAGTTTAAAAAGCGTTATTACAAAGAGTTGCAAAAGAATGAACAGGTACTCAAAAACGCTTTTGACCAACACAATGAGATAATTACTTTCGTTTACGCTTCAAAGGAACAAGAATTCAATAATGCTGTGGCTTTAAAGGAATATGTTGAAAAATTCTTTATATAAACCTACAAACTTCTTTTCAAAATTAATATCTCTCTTAGTTATCCGTCACAGCCCCTTCAGAAGCTGAGGATACAAGTCTTGCATATTTTGCAAGCACTCCCCTCTTCTCTTTTGGTTTAGGTTTTTTCCAAGAGGCAAGCCTCTTTTTTATCTCAGTCTTTGGTATTTTAAGGTTGATCTCATGTTTCATTGCATCAATGGTGATAATGTCCCCATTTTTAACAATCGCTATCACTCCGCCGTCAACAGCCTCGGGAGTAATGTGGCCCACAACAAACCCATGAGTACCTCCTGAGAACCGTCCGTCCGTAATAAGTGCAACGTCATTACCAAGCCCCTTACCCACAATGGCAGAAGTGGGCGCTAGCATCTCACGCATTCCGGGCCCGCCCCTGGGTCCTTCATAGCGCACAACTATTACGTGCCCCTTCTTTACCCTGCCAGCTAATATTGCTTTAAGACTTTCCTCTTCAGAATTAAAAACAATCGCTTTTCCGGTAAAAGTATTACCTTCATGACCTGATATTTTCGCGACTGCTCCTTCCGTTGCAAGGTTACCTCTAAGTATCACGATATGGCTATCTTTTTTAATAGGTTTTTTCAGTGAATGAACAATGTCCTGACCTTTAGGATAGGAGCCTACGCCCTTAAGATTCTCTTTTACAGTTCCCCCTGTAACAGTGAGACACTCACCATGCAAGAGTCCTGCCTTGAGAAGGGTTTTCATAAGAGGCGTAATGCCGCCAATCTTGCAAAAATCAGCCATCATGTATTTGCCGCTTGGCTTTAGATCGGCAAGGACAGGAGTCTTCTTTCCTATCCGAGTGAAGTCATCAATTGTCAGCTTCACGTTCATTGCGTTTGCCATAGCCAGTAGATGCAGCACAGAGTTAGTTGATCCTCCTAATGCTATTACAACTGTGATCGCGTTTTCAAACGCTTTTTTAGTCATTATATCGCTTGGGCGTATGTTGTTTTTAATCAGGTTTACAACTGCAGCTCCGGCATCGATGCAATCTTTTATTTTCTCTCTTGATATGGCAGCCTGGGCAGAACTGTTAGGTAGACTCATTCCAAGAGCCTCTATCGCAGAGGCCATGGTATTTGCAGTATACATACCCCCGCATGAACCGGGCCCCGGTATGGCGCATGATTCAATTTGTTTTAACTGCCTGTCCGAAATACTCTTATTGGCATGGGCGCCCACAGCTTCAAAAACCGATACTACGTCAACCGCCTGACCTCTATAGTTTCCAGGCATAATCGTGCCGCCGTATACAAATACAGACGGGCGGTTAAGACGGGACATCGCTATCAGGCACCCGGGCATATTTTTATCACAGCCACCTATTGCAACCACTCCGTCAAACCCCTCCCCGGCAGCCACGGTCTCTATTGAATCTGCAATCACCTCTCGGGAAACAAGCGAGTATCTCATCCCCGGGGTACCCATTGAAATACCGTCCGAGACAGTGATTGTGTTAAAGATAATAGACTTACCTCCTGCTTTATCAGCTCCGGCTCCGGCTTGCACTGCCAGCTTGTCTATATGCATATTGCATGGTGTCACCATGCTCCAGGTAGAAGCTATTCCAATTATAGGTTTTTTAAAATCTTTATCCTTAAACCCCACAGCCCTTAGCATTGAGCGATTAGGAGCCTTATCCGCTCCTTCAACAAACAATGATGAAAATTTTTGTAATTTAAGTGGTGTTTTAATTGTGCCTGATTTCTTTTTCAAAACATTTCTCCTCTCTACTCTGAATCAAGATCGAATAATTATCTACACAATAGAAATTCCTGTCAATATTTTAATCTCAATAAAATACTTGAAAGAACCCCTATCCGCAGTATATCATCTAATTACATAGGGTATTTAAATTATGGTTTTTCCGACTTTAGAAGAATGTGGATGCTGACAATGGCTTTACACTGACTAAGGAGGTGCTATATGAATGCTTTTGTATTAACCATAGTGGCGGGTATAGTCGGAACATCCGGAATGAGTTTGGCAATGTGGATAATAACTAAATCCGGAATTGCCAACGCTTCGATGATAAGGGCCATAGGAAGTCTATTTACAAGCTCCTATGATAATTCTTTTAAACCAGGGCTGATTATACATTTCATCTCCGGTATTTTATTTGCCTTCCTCTATGTCATTCTCATAAGCCTGTTCGCACCAACCTCTCTTGCTGCCGCAATTGGTGCAGGAGCTATGATAGGAGTATTCCATGGAGTTGCCTTCGGGTTCCTTCTGGTAGTTACCGTAGCCGAACACCACCCCATTGAACAATTCCGCAGCGCTGGTTTTGAAGTGGCTATAGCTCACTTTGTAGGCCATGTAATTTACGGAATTCTCGTGGGATTAGTGGTGGGGCTTACAGGCGCTAGAATATTTTTACTTTCATAGTTCTACTTTGAAACACAATACATTATGGGCTTATGTAAACAGGTAAGGAACTAAAAAGAACAAAGCAATAACAATAAAACCTACAACAACCAGCTTGTTGTGAAAAAACAGAGCTTTAGTTGATTAATATTTCATCCAGAGCTTCAAAAAGCTTAAGTATTTCAGCCTCAGTGTTATAGAAATGCGGTGAAACTCTTAGCCCCCCGCCTCTATTATTAACTACTATACTGCTTTCAAGAAGTTTCTCAGCAATCTCTTTTGGATCAAAATCCCCGGCAAAAGAGATAATCCCACCTCTTTCTTTTAGGTTTTGAGGGGTTTTGAGGGAAAAACCTCTTTTCTCAGCTTCATTTATAATCAGATCTCCAAGCTCGTACACCCTTTTTTCAATATTATAGACCCCTACTTCAAGCAATAGATCTACAGCAGCTCCCAAAGCATAAATTCCAATAGTATTAAATGATCCTTCCTCAAACCTAAGTGCATCACTCTTTAACTTAAACTCGATGTTTTCAAAATCATGATCGTTCTCGACACTTTTCCAGCCTATTAAATTAGGTCTTATTTTAGACGCAAGTTCCTTTCTGCAATAAAAAATCCCAATTCCCTCCGGAGCCAGGAGCCATTTATGTCCGTCTGCTGAGAGAAAATCCGCCCCGCACTCTTTTACATCCATCGAGACAGCTCCAAGACTCTGAATAGCGTCGACAAAAAATAAGATCCCCTTACTCTTGCATAACCTCCCTAATCTATTAAGATCGATTCTAAAACCATTTATAGACTGAACGGAGCTCATTGAAATAAGCCTTGTCCTGGAATCGATCAAATCTTCGATATCATCAAATAAAATCCTTTCATCTCGTAGAGGAATAAACCTTACTTCTACCCCTTGGTCCTTTAAGTTAAGCCAGGGATAGATATTAGAAGAAAATTCTTTCTCGAAGACAATAACATTGTCTCCTTTATTCCAATCTAAACCTGAAGCTACTATTGATATGCCATGTGATGTATTCTTAACAAAGGCCACTTCTTCTACTTCAGCGCCTATTAACTTGGCACAAGAAGCCCTAACTTCTTCAATCCTATTACCCCAGGAGTTGTAATCAAAACCTGTCTCTCCGGAGGCTTCAGCTAAGAATTTAGCAACTTCGTTTTTAACTCTAAGAGATACAGGAGAAACACCGGCATGATCAAGGTATATAAAATGATTGATAATTGGGAATTCTTTTCTGAAGTTATCCATTTATTACTTATCCTTATGTCAATCGGTATCTTGCCAAATTAACATATAACACTATCGTAAACCGCCCTTGCTATCAAATATTTCAACCTCTGCGAACCATTTGACAAATCAGACAAAAAGTGCGATATTAACCTGTCGAAGTAGATTTCGTAGGAGGAATTTATTTAATGCAGGGTACAGTAAAATGGTTTAACAGTTCTAAAGGATACGGATTTATCCAGTCCGACGAGATAGATAAAGACGTATTCGTTCATTACAGTGTTATCGAAGGCGATGGTTATAAGAGCCTAGCAGAAGGTGAAGCTGTAGAGTTTGAAATAACAGACGGACCAAAAGGGCCTCAAGCAACTAAAGTAGTAAAAGCTGGCTCTGAGTAGACTTCTTGTACAAAGCCTTTTATTGAGGCTGTATTTAAACTAAGAAGATTCCGCTTGGTATTTTGATCCCCCCATGTAGTTCTTTCCGGCTATCGGTGTGGATAGCATAGATTTGTTCTATTTGCTTGACACCAAACTATAAACCCCTCAATATTTTATTATAGTGTTAACACGGAGAACATTTATAAGGAAAGTTGTAGCTGGGAGTCTTGGAGCGTTATCACTTCCCCTATTAGGTCTTTATGAGGGTTCACAATTTCATTTTGTACAGGTTATCTATAATGGCAACTGGGATCCCAGACCTAGAGCTTACAAAAGACTTATGAGTTCACTTGAACTCAGGACCAGCGTTAAAGTCTCTTATGAGAGAAAAACTCTCAGACTAGACGACCCGGATCTTTTCCGTTATCCATTTCTCTATTTAGCCGGCGATAGCAGCTTTGAACCGTTTAGCCCTGAAGAAAGAAGAAAACTGAGAAAATTCCTTAAATTGGGAGGCACAGTCATAATTGATGATGTCTCAGGTTCTGAAAACTCACCTTTTGATTCTCAAATAAGGAAGGAGTTGGTGAACATCATTCCGGAAGTTCCGCTTACACCCATATCACAAGAACACGTAGCATACAAATCATTTTATCTTCTAAACTCTGTAAGCGGAAGAAAGATTATCCAACCATATCTTGAGGGTATTACGTTTAAAGATGAGGATAGAACATCCGTTTTCTATTCTAGAAATGATTTGGGCGGGGCATGGTCTGAAGACGAATTCGGGAAATGGGAATTTGAAACCGTTCCGGGTGGTGAAGCTCAAAGGGAAAGAGCTATTAGATTAGGAATTAATATTATACTTTATGCTCTCACCGGAAATTATAAAAAGGATCAAGTACACTCACCGTTTATCAAAAGAAGGCAGATGAATTTTTAATAATATCACCATTTCTAAGCCCGGCCATAATGAACAATACGAACTTTTGTCCTTTGTGTAAGCGCCCTCTTCCTGAAAAGCCAAGCAAGCATCATCTGATCCCCCGCACATTTAAAGGGAAGGACGTAGTGCTCCTTCATAGAGTTTGTCACAGGCAAATACACGCGACTTTTACCGAGAGGGAATTACTTAATTATTACAATACGATAGAACACATCTTGGAAAGTGAGAACATACAGAAATTTCTTAAGTGGATTAAGGATAAACCCCCCGATTTTCATGTTAGAACTAGAAATACGTCTGTGAAAAAGAACAAGGGGTAAGATAAGATGTAAGAAACATGTCATTAATAAAGACTGAGGGTGATTTCTCAATCACCCTCAGTAGTAAAGAATGACCCTAGGTTTTGGGCGACGGATCGGATAAGAGGTGGCATTATTAGTACAGAACTTTAGGGGAAAATAATATTTAGAAATGGTTAAAATAAAGTTAATGTTTGAATTCAGTCGCAGAGAAATGATTAGAATCAAAATCTAAATTTGTTAAGGAGATAAAAATGGGAGAAAGATGGTTCATCATGATACTACTGGCTATTGTATGCTTTGCTTTTGGAAGTTTCTTCGGCAAATTGGCTTCTCTAAAAGACATACCGTTTAGGGTTTACTTTTTCGAGGCTGTAGGAACTTTAACAGTGTTCACTACATTTGTTCTTTACAACAGGGGAACAATATTTAACAACTTTTCAATCAACTTCCCCGCCTTATTAATGGGACTTAGCTGGGGTATCGGCACTGTGCTATTTATCTTCGCACTAAAGTATGCAAAGCTTTCTATAGTAGCTCCGCTATCAGCGGCTTATCCTGCCCTTACAGTTGTTCTGGCACTATTATTTTTAGGGGAAAAATTGGATATAAAAGAAATGGCAGGTATCGGATTCGCTATTGTCTCAGTAGCATTATTGGCAAAATGAGGGAAAGTGATAAGACAGCTTCACTTGGGATGTCGATAGTTGTATGGAGATTAAAGTACTAACTACTACCGGGAATAATAAGCCAACTAAAGAATATCAGGCTTATTTGTAACTATTCCACTTACTCCAATTTCCCTTAAACGTTGGGCTTTTGAAGCTTCATCTACAATCCAGGTAAATATATATAGTCCGCTTCTCCGTGCACGGTGAATGAGACCCTTTGTAATAAACCAGTGAAAGGGAGCCACTACATCGGCGCCGCAATCCTTAGCAAGTCTGATAGGGTTTAATGATGCAAATAATATTAAGCCCGTCCTAATCTTAGGCTCCAATTCTTTTATCATTTTTAGCCTCTTGGGCTTAAAGGAGATAATAAATACATCCTCTAACAAGTTGTTTTTATTTATGAGGTCAACCACTTCATCCTCTACACCGTTTTCCTTTAATTCGATTACAAACTTTATCCTTCCAATCCCAAGCTCAATTACTTCTTCGAGTGTAGGAACCTTTTCGCCCATCCCCGCATCAAGTTCCTTGAGTTCGGAGAGAGTCTTTAGTGCAACCAGGCCCGTGCCGTCTGTTGTCCGGTCCACTTTTGCATCATGTACAACAACGAGGTGCCGGTCTAAAGAGTATCTCACGTCCAACTCTATCATATCTGCCTTTAGCTCAATTGCCCTCTCAAAGGACCTGAGCGTGTTCTCAGGTTCATATGCGCTTGCCCCTCGGTGAGCTATTTTTATAAATAAATTTTCCAAATCATCCATCACCTGATTAATATACACTGATATAATATATCTTTGCTATATGCCTTCAAAATAGTAAGATGGTAAGCCAAATGGAACGTTTATTAATAAATTGGGTTTATTTACTTAGACCGGAACAGTGGGTTAAAAACCTTCTTGTACTCGCACCCCCTTTTTTCGGTGGAGTGCTATTTACCAGCCAGGACATGTTTCTCGAAATGGTATTGGCATTTTTAGCCTTTTCTCTGGCATCTTCAACAGGCTATATTATAAATGACATTTCAGATATAGAATCCGACAAACTTCATCCCAAGAAAAAGTTAAGACCAATTGCATCCAGTAGTATAAGCATTACTGAAGCTACAGTTTTAGGGCTGATTACTCTTGCTCTATCATTGGGTTTATCTCTATACATAAGCAAAATATTCTTACTAATAATAGTTATTTACCTAATATTAAGCCTGCTTTACTCATTTTACCTTGAGAAAATAGTGATCCTCGATGTATTTATAATTGCAATTGGATTTGTACTTAGAATCGAAGCTGGGGGGGTAGCATCTGTTATAGATGTCTCAAGCTGGCTTTTACTTACAACGTTTTTACTTTCACTACTTTTAGCGTTCGGGAAAAGACGTTTTGAACTTGTTTTCATTAAGAATAGTGGTGCCCCTTACAAGGAGGTGCTTAAGCATTATAAAGAAAGTTTCCTAGATACCACATTAAGTATGTTTGGTACGACGGCTATTGTTATGTATTCGATCTACGCGGTAGTAAATGAGTCAAAAACCTTTTTGATCACTGTACCCTTCGCCTGTTTTGGAGTTCTGCGCTATATGTACTTGGTGCAAACTAATACAAGGGGAGATCCAACAGAGTCACTAATGAAGGATATATGGTTGTTGTTATGTGTAGTGCTATGGTTATTAGTTACTACGGTCGTCATCTACTTTAGCCATATTGTAGATTTCATTCTCTGAGTTACTTAACGAAAGAGATCATCCTCAGGATTTCTTATAAGCTCTTTCGCTCCCTTACCCCCGGTTTCATATTTATACCCTTTTATAAGAATCACAGGCACGGAGTTCGCCTTTTCCATTAGAAGCCCAGCTGCAGATGCAATCTCATCAGCTACAGCCATAACTGTGGCATTTAATTCAAATCCCTTTGAATCTGCTTCTCCCCTATAGTCTTTAAGGGCTCTTATACCTGAACAACCAATAGCTATGTCTACCAACCCATCCCGCCAAGGCCTCCCCACGGTATCTGTGATTATTATTGCAACATCAATCCCTAACTTTTCTTTGAAACCCTCCGCCAGTCTTTCAGCTGATTTGTCCGAATCTATTGGTAAAAGGGTTACCATATCACCCCCTGAAACGTTTGAAGCATCCACTCCAGCGTTAGCGGATATTACTCCTCCCCGGGTCTCTACAATAAGCCTCCCCTTTTCAGGCTTCCTCTGATCCATTTTGATAATTTTTGTCGTCTCGCTCAGAATAACTTCAATCAAACGTGGGTCCTTGCTTACTTCTTTAGATAAAGTATGCGCATAAGGGGAGGGACTTACTCTATTTAAATCCACAATCCTATTCTCTGCTTTAGAGATAATTTTTTGCGCGAATACCAGCACATCGCCCATGTCAATTGAAAGTCCCGAGTCTATCGCAGCCTCTAGGGTAATTTTCACTATATCGTCATTGGGCTTAATCTCCGGGATTCCGGTTAGAGGAATTATTGAAATAGGTTGTCCTGATTTTGGCATTTATTCTAAGTCCCGATTCTTATTTCTACTTGGCTATGATAATAGTCAAGTATAGGGCTATTTCAAGGACAATTCAGCCTGTATTTAAGTTTGTTTTTCGTCTATTATTGTACAAAGATGCTAAAGTAGGAAAGTAAAAACTCCATGAAAGCAACAAAATTGATAGACACAATTCTAAAACTCGTGAAGCTAGCGGATAAAGAGTACTACTATAATAACCATAACCTCCAGCTTAGATTTTCTTCAGAAGACTCGACCTATGTCATCGGCACAAAAGAAAACGGTACAATATATCTATCTGTTTATTTCGGATTTGAAATTGATTTTAAGTTTTATCTTGAAAAAGACGGCACCGTTCTTTTGGATGAAGGCAGCACAGCTACCCTTATAGAATACTACGGTCCTGAATATGTAATAAGCCTAATAAATAACGCAGGTGAAGCACTTTTAATATTCGGAACCGACGCTATCGAATCAGGAAACTATGAGTTTAAAACGATGGAGCAGGTGACTGAAGAATTCAGGCAAATTAGAAATCCAGTCAAAGAAAAATCTGAAAAACACTAGGTGTAAAATTTATTCTAAAAACTATTATTTCTTCTCTATATTCTTAGCGTACTATTTCCACTTTATATTACATCCGATGCTCGGTATCTGATCATCGCTTATAGAATCACCATTTAAGATTTTGTCCAATGCTTCCCTTATATGCTCTCCTGTTACAGGTTTCCCGTTCCCCGGTCTGGAATGATCCATCTGTCCCCTGTAAACACACAGCAAATCGGAGTCAAATATATAGAAGTCAGGCGTACATGCTGCATCATAGGCTCTTGCAACTTCCTGTGTCTCATCGAATAGATATGGGAAAGGATAACCTAAGCGCTCCGCAACTTCTTTCATCTTACCCGGATGATCTTCCGGGTAATTCTCTACGTCATTGGAATTAATAGCGATAAAAGAAATTCCCGAAGGGATATAATCGTTTGCAAGATCAACTAGCCCCTCTTGCACATGTTTAACATATGGGCAGTGATTGCATATGAACATAATCACTGTTGCCTTATCAGAAATTAGGTCGTTCAGATGATATTCCCGTTCATCAATTGCGTTCAAAAG
>SMWY01000076.1 GCA_004356555.1 Candidatus Dadabacteria bacterium | reverse complement strand
GGTCGACCTCCAGGCGATCCGCGATGCCACGGGACCCGGTGAGTCGAACGTGCTCGTGACCAAGGGGGTCTTGTTTGGCATCATCAGCCGCGACACAAGCGGCCAATGGGATATATCGGGAGTCGAGGGCTTGCCACCGCAAAGCTTGGTCGGTGATTTGCCGAGTTTGATCATTCTGCCGTTTGCCCAAAGTGGGTCTAACGTGTCGATCCGAGATATATCTGTTGGTGCATTCAATAACCACCTTGGCATGCAGGCGGTGGAGCGCTTTGGGATTGACACTGATCCTGACGGAGACGGCATCACCAACGAACTGACCCGCGCGGATATTACGGCGGCAGTGATTTTCATTGCCACGTTGCAAGTACCGGGCCGGGTGTTTCCCCTCGATAAAGTCGTGATAGACGCTATTGAGTCCGGCGAGAAGCTGTTCGCGCAGATCGGGTGTGCCAGTTGTCACATCCCTGAGCTACCGCTGGACAACGAGGGGTGGATCTTCTCCGAACCGAACCCATTCAATCCACCCAACACCCTGCAGGTGGGGGATGCACCTACTTTCTTTGTCGATCTGACCAGTGAACAGTTGCCCGGCAAACGGCTGGAAATCAAGAATGGTGTCGTGATGGTCCCGGCGTATACGGACCTCAAGCTGCACGACATTACTACCGGCCCCGGTGATCCCAACGAAGAACCGCTCAATCTCAACCTTGGCGCTGTGGGCGATATTATAGGATTTCTAGCCGGTAATCGGCGCTTCCTGACATTTAGGTTATGGGGCACTGCCAATGAACGTCCACACTTCCACCACGGCAAATTCACCACACTGCGGGAGGCGACGCTTGCCCACGCCGGCGAAGCATCGGAGGCGCTAGATGCCTTTTTAGCGTTGACCACATTCGAACAGGACGAAGTCATCGAATTTCTGAAATCACTACAGGTACTGCCCCCGGATGTCAAGGAGTGAGCGAGGGCTTTCTCCAACGCAAGGGGGCACCCCAACACTAGACCGAGCCTGTATTTAATGGTGGTATCGATTGGGATGCGGAGCCTGAAATGCTGAGTGATCTCTTGGAATATCTGAAAACACTTTGAGAGTCAGCTAATATACTAAGAGCGTTTATAAATCTTGCGCCGCAACACGCCGCCTATTCGTTATCATATGATATCTTGTGGAGGTACAGTTTTTTTATATGAAGGTGGTGTCTAATATCTTCCACATGCGGATGAGTACGAATAAATAAGATTATATAGTAGGAGAAAATTTATGTCTAAGATCACAATTTTGGTTACTGTTTTAGTGTTTCCGACCTTGTTATTGCTCTACTCTTGCTCCAATAATTCAAACGGGCAGGACAATAAGACGAAAATATTCATTTCCACGGACATTGCCGCGGGGCTTGTCGGTGGTTGGCGTGCTGGACCCGCAGATACCGACGACTCGTATGCAGTTGAGCTTATAAGTACCTTTGTTGATGCCGAGGTGTTAGGCGCTGCGGTAGTCAGGGGAAATGATATACAACCCGCAGAATTGTTTGCAGCTATCGAAACGTTTATTCTTACTCCCGGTTTCTGGAACGGTCCCATATTTGCCGGGGCAGTTGAACCCCTCCCAACACCTGACTCCGTCATGTGGACTGGTAATGTAGGACCCCCTGAAACTCTAATCGATTTATGTGTAAATGAAGGAGTTCTAGCTCTGGCTGAGCTACTCGCCGAAAGTAATCAAAAGATAACAATCCTTGCAATCGGCCCTCTTACCGACATAGCATGCCTGGTACAAAACTTCCCTGAAACATTAGGGAACATAAAAGAAATGGTGTATCTCGCTGGGCGTGCTCCTGGGGAGGTGCTCAAGTATCCATTCTCAGACGTAATATTCACCGATTTTAATGTTCAGCAAGACCTCCGCGCAGCACAAATCGTATTAGAGCAATCAGATATTCCTATCACATTTATTACATTCTCCCTTTCTTCAAGCACGCTCTACACGAGAGCACAGATCGATTCTCTCCTTGAGCCAGAGTGCAGTGCCAGGGCCAAACTTCTTTCCCGAGCGTCTCAAGATAAAATGAATGACTTGGAGGAAGGCCTCAACTTAAACGGAATGGATACATTCGATATAAATGCCGCTTATTACATAGCGAAACCGGATCTATTTATGTGTGAAGAAGCAGGGTTTGAATTTGTGCAATGTACTATTGGGACCCCGGGTGTTTATAACGGTGCAGATAATCCATGCGCAGGACATGGACCCGATCAACAGTCCGGTCTTAACACAGAGAGTGAGCAGCTTTGGGTAGGTCCAACGCTTTTAGGGAGCAGCCGCTCTACTACATCCTGCGTCTCATATATTAATGAGGTCGAGCTTGAAAGGTTTGAAACCGGAACTATAGAAGTATTCTGTGACGGAGGTGTTTGGTCAGAGCTTCCAGAATAATTTTTTTAATTTGACTTATTCGCACTTATTTGGACACCTCTTTGAAATACTGCAAGTTTCGGTTCCTATTACTATTAATAATTCCAACTTAAACCGAGTTTGACAAAAGGGGTGCAGTACACCTACCTACCCCCCTACAATAGGTCCATAAGTTAAGTTAGATTTTTGGCTTGAAATTGGTACTGGTGAGATTGAATAAATGCCGGGCATCTAACAATTCAAATGTACCAGACGCTTTTAGCGCATAGGTAAAATCGTTAATCTCTCGACTTCACTTTTTTTGCGGTTTAATTAAAGTGGCCGCCACCTAACCTGACGCTGCCCATACCAGGCTGCGAGAGCAACCGCTAAGACTAAATCATCATGGACACCCTCCCGCCAGGCTTCATAGCTATCATGGCCTCTTTTGTTTATCTCTACCTTGAAGTTAAGTAATTCATTTACGAATATATGAGCTAGCGGCAAGTTCTCTGCTACCTTTAATCTTCCCGACTGAGCTAATACCTGCAAGGTTACTACTAAGTCTCTCTTGGGCACGTGATAACCACGCCCCACATATGTAGCCTCAGTGCCTCCTGTGATGGTTATACCGATGGGTCTTAGCCCCTCTTGGTCAAGTAAATCAATCACAGGTAAGCCAACACCGGTGGCATCAACTACCAATAATACATGTCCTCTTAACGGCTCTTTTTCCATGAGTTCTTTTACATGAGTTACAACAGCGGGGTAGGTTGTACCTAAGGGCAGTCTCTCTAGGCGCCTCAATTGATACTTTCTATCCTGCTTAGAGCTTCCGTCCCTTTCGAGAACTCCGAGAGCCGTGTAATCTTTGACCTGACCGAGGTCTAAACCCAGTATAAAATCCGACATTCATTCCTCCGTGAACAAAGGCTTCACATCTGATGATAACATCCCCATTACGAGCTCGTATCCAAAAACTTGATCTACAGGTTCAACGAACTCGCACATATATTCTTGTTTGAACCACCAATCGCCAAGCGAAGCCCGTTCCTCTCGTAAGAACTCTTCACTTATCCTGGGACACTCATTAGCTTTGACTTGTACCTTCTCCCAACCTTGCCCCTTATCCCATTCTTCAAAGAAATGCCCACGCTTACCAAATGGTGTAGACATGAGAATTAGTTTCCCATTGGATACGGCTAACATTGGTCTAATAGCCATGTATAGATCATCTGGTACTCTTGAGGCTTCATCCTCAATAATTAAATTAGCCCCGGAAAAGCCTCTAACAGTACCTTCGGAGGATGGTAAACTTACTATCCTGCTTTTATTCACTAACATACAGCTGAGTTTATTATCCTCTAAGAGCTTCGGCCTAACTTTTAAAGTGTTTAAAAATTCTGTTACTTTTCTGAATAATTCACTTGATTGCCTTAACGAAGGGCTAATAAGAAGGATAAGACTTTCTACATAATAGAGAGCTCGGTGTAGAGCCAATATAGCCGCAGTCGTGCTTTTACCGGATTGTCGAGAGCAATTAAGGAGGATATGGTTGCCAGTTCCACTTAGTACCTTCGCCTGCCAATCGTCCGGCGTAAAGCCCAGCTCAACGGCAAAGGATACCGGGTCAAGGGCTAGTCGTAAGTCATGAGCTACCATTCTCAACCCCCTCTAGTGCGCTAGCAACTGCAAGCCTGGCATCTCTGAAAGGCTCAAGGCTCTCAAGTATAACGCTTCGTAGTGTAACCCACTGAGGACTTACGAGAACGTTAACCACCTGCCCCTCCTTGAGCTCGCCCGCTAACTTGCCTAAAAGCTCAAGGTTGCCCCGCGCCTCTCGGATAGCGCCTAATGCCGTTCTAAGGTCTCCGCTCTGCTCGGCTGCGTCAAGGATATTGAGCGTTCGCGTTTGAAGGTCTCTCACCTGCCCTAACAGACTATTAGCATGGGCTATCTCCCCTGCCTCTTGTGCCTTAGTGAGGGCGCTTGGTAGGTGTTCTTTGTGCCTTGATAACGCGCTCCGAGATAACGAGAACCGTCCCGCTATGTCCCGATAAGGCTCACCCTGGACAAGTAGTTTGTCTATCTTTTGCCTCTGGGGATGTTCACAAATCGTACAAGTTCTGGGCATTGAAACTCCTTAATGGTTTATTCGATAATCCTAGAAGGATTAAATACTTTTTTTGTTTCATGAATTTTCTGTAAAAATTCTTTACTTGGGTTGAGTTCAATTAATTTTTGTAATTCATCTGTGGTGTAGCATACGGCACTCGGATCATCTCCTTTGATTTGTTTTGCCATATCGGTATTTGAACAAAACCAGATTTTTTCATCTAAGAATTCGCTGTAGACTTCAACTGCCATATTGCATTTTTTAAATTCAGATAAGAGCAATTTCGGGAAATTAATTATAGTAATTTCCGGTTCAAATTCATGATTTTGTTTCTTTAATATAGTGTCCCAAATCTTGCTCATATTAGCTTATACCCCCTTATTTCCGGATAAAAACCGTTACACCCGTTACAATTCAATGTTTACGGGCATTTCCGTAAGAATAAAAACCGTTACAGATATGTATTTGTAACGCTTTTTAAAATGGCTGAAACTACCGTAATCATTAGGTTGTAACGCTTTGTTCGCTTTTTTCCTCGGAATAGGGCACGTTTCCATATCTTAGGTCTAAATCATCTATCTTTTCCTTGGTGATTTTATAGGCTCTAATGACATCATCGCCGGGTCTATGTGACCCAGATCGAAACCCTAAATTCCTTAAGATTGAGCTGGCATGTTTAGACTCGCTTACCCACTCGATACCACCTTTATTGAACATTTCTACAGCTTCTTTTGATGTGAGTATTAAGCAATCATCTCCGCTAGAATCAAGTTTGGATTTGAGGATATTTACAGCCCTAATGAAAGAAATCTCGTCCTCATCGGACTTTCTAATACCGCTTAGACTTTTGGCTGCTGTCTTTAAAACTGGGATCAGGTTAAAATCTGGATCGCGGTACTCGACTCCGGCAGCTACCGACATCATTACCTCAAATGCATCTCTAAGCCGATCATCAACACGGTCTGGGATCAATGAATCGTCAAAATCGTCATATGCTTCCCGTATAAGGTTTGCATGTTCCAATGCAAAAATATGGAGATCGTCCCGTAATTTTTCTAATTCGTTTTTTATTCTATTAATTTGGAGCTTTTTAACTTTTTCGTCCCTTTTTTTCCTTAGAAGCTCAACCTTTAGTGAGCGATCCTCTACCGTGTCCGGCAGATTACGAATACCGGCAAGGGCTACAGGTCTATATGCACTATAATATTTCACTTTATAATCTTTACCTTCGCATCTTGCAATTTTGCCATCTTCCCTATACGAAGTATTAAGAATTGAGATAAGGTCATTCTTATCTTTATTTTTTCCTAAGTTCTCAACTTCATCCCATAGTAGTGCCCCGGCCGTTATGTCTGGCACTCTGTAAAGGACTGCCTCGCTTGGTGCTGTCTCAATTCCGTTGGAGTTAAAACAAAGCCCTGCCATTAATTCTAAAAGCCTTGTTTTTCCACATCTTTTAGTAGGGGATTTTATCCAGTAATATGGGTATAACGGGAAGGCACGGTAAAGGTAGGTTCCTATTACCCACGTAACGGTTAAGTCTATCTGCCAATCAAATTGAAATATTATATGATTCTCAAACAGCGCCCGAATGTTATTATAAAGTTCAGTTGCATTAATTTTTTCTTTGTTTAAATACTTCTTAATTCCAGAGCGTGAGAACTTCAATTGCTGAGGATAATTATCAATAACGTATTCATCTTTAATTACTGAATACTCTAGGAGTTTATGATTGGTAATAAATTGAGGTTTTTTACCATTTGGGATCCCGTATGCTAATTCGCCATCTATAAAACTCATAGCAGGGTGCAGCTTGGGTTTAAAATCGTTATTTAAAATATAACCCTTTTCATCTTGGTTTTTCTCTTGGGAGGTATTTTCGGGGGCAGTCTTCTTTCTTTGCTTCTTAGCTTGCCATCCAGGTTCGTACTTATCTCTAAGCGAATGCCAATTTTTACCAGAACACGAGTCATGGAAACAACTAAATGCAATAGCCCCCGAAGCAAATTGAATTAAGCAGGCGTCTCCATTCTTATGATTTTCGTCGAATGGGCATTCACTAAGTTTATAAAGCTCACCCCCTTGATATGGGCTGCTTCGCCAAACGGATAAACCATATTCTTGGATTTTTTTCTCTATATCAATTGTTTGACCATTATTATAGTTGTTACCTTGGTATTCATTTTGTGGGGGTGTAGGTGCTAGTTTTGCTATTTCTTCTAACTTCTCTCTTGATACTGGTGTTCTTTCCTCAGGCGTATATCTAATCTTAGAATACCGGTAAGGTCTATCCTTAGTATCAGGATCACCTTTACAAGCTTTCGTACCGTATAGCTTCGTAATTCGGGCAGGATTAAATACTTTGAGATCGATTTTAACGTCCTCAGTAGAAAACATAAAGTCTACTGCAATGAGAAAACGTTCAATTAATTTTGTGATCTCAGGATTGTTTTCTAGGTCTATGTTGTAAAGTAAGTGAAACCCATTACCCGAATCAGCAACTGTAGGTTCGGGTAACCCCCTTGATTTCAAATCCTTGTAAATTTTTTCTACAACAACTTTTGTTTTATTCTTTTCCTCATTTGAGCTTGAAATGCCTGAAGGCCTTTCGGGATCTACGTCAATCAGCAATAAGGTTCTTTTTATAACGTTGTGATCACTTGTTGTGGCTTTTGCTTTTTCTATCAGCCTATTGTTTGCTCTGCCTAATAAAGCAGGGTCAACAGGATTAAGTGTTATATAAATTGATTCGGCTTTACCATCATATTCAAGAACGTCTTTTGCTAGTTTTTCATAGCTATTGGCGTCATAGTAACCACTGATTGGACTTTTATACGGTACACCTAATATTCTTACTTCAACAACATGGTTTTGCTCAGGGGGATGAAGAATCTCAAGTGTCTTAACTATTTCTTGTATTTTCGGTTCGTGGTTCATTTTATACTTTCCTTTAGTTTTGAAATTTGTTCCCATGGATTAAATTAATTGGCGGTAATGAAGTTCTTTGATTAAAGCTTGGCATTCCCTTGCCGATAAGTGCCCCTGATGAATATAATCAAATCCACCAAGGATTTTGTTTTCAAAATGAATTTCAAATATTACGGAGCCACCACCGTCGTAAATAACAATCTGCTGGTTTTTACCCGGTTGCCTCCCT
>SMWY01000007.1 GCA_004356555.1 Candidatus Dadabacteria bacterium | reverse complement strand
TGTCCATTTCAGGATGCCAGAGTTTAAAGTGGTTCTTATGTACATCTGTATATGCTCCTTCGGTGTAGTACTTATCATAGAAATCCAGATCGAGATGGTGGGCTTGAAAAACTAGCCTTGCAAACATGGGATCCAAGAAAGCTGGAAAGCGTCCGTAGTTCTCAAAAACATATGAGCAGAAATCCTTAACTATCTCTATCCTGACTTCGCTCGGATGGTACTCGTCTGCAAGCACTTCCTTGGGGTCTTTATAAGGGTAGGGGTTATCCTCTTCCCAGAACCGGCCCCTTTGCTGTAAAAACCTGTCTACAGCGTCCCTCATATTATCTACATAAGGAGGACACAAGGCTTCAAATGTTCCATCTCGCCCCACCGGAACAGGCGGTTTAGAGGTTCTAAGTGTTTTCTCCGGATGTGTAAACCTAAAACCAAGCCCCTTATACTCAGGGTCTACTCCAAGAACATAATGGGGAAGTAGCCCTGTGAATGCCCAGCCCCCAAGTCCTAAAGTTTGGAGCGCAAGGTTCATATTTTGGCAGATAAACGCCTGCTCGACGTTTAATGTCGTAAGCACTCTTAATTCTAAATCAAAGAGTGACAGTTCTACATCCTTCCTTATATATCCCTTTTCTATCCATTTATCGAGCCCGCATGAGCGGCCGCCGTTAAGCTCATCTACGATATTAAAAGCATACTTCTCACCAAAGTAAATAAATAAAAGCACCATGTACTCAATCGTTGTGTTTGTAACAGGCACAAAAAATGTTGTACCCGGTTTATTGCAGTTCCACGCGTTAAAATCAAATAGCCCGGGTTCCCCCTTGGGAAGATCGGCTCTTTTATCCTCAAGCTTGACTAAACTGCTTCTAAACAAATTAAGAACCTTGTCCAGTTTTTCTTGTTCGGATTTTCCAGGGAAGATAGAGATTTCTCCTGGCTCTGGCATCATGTCTTGGAGCTTCACCATGTAGACGCCGTTATCATTTGTGTAAAAAAGCTCAGTTGAATGGGAATTGCATGAGCAGGGCCAGCTCCTTCCGGTCCACTGAAATAGCCATGATATCCCTGTACGGGGTAAGTCCCCTAAAGATAGTCCCGTCATCCCAGTGCCCGACCAGATCAAAAACGCCTCTTCAAGCTCGGTAAGAGGCACGGGCTTATGCTCAGATTTGTGTTTTAACGTCCCATCATTTATTTCCATACCGAGACCAAACCGTCTCGAACGACGGGTAAATATAGAATCCATAAATCCGAAGTTAAGAGCTACATTGAGTCCCTCAGGAATACCCATAGAATTCTCCTTTAATCGTTAAGATGGAATATTAATATAGGATTACACAAGAAAAGAAATATTGGAAATCCATAGAACAGTTAATAATTTAACTGTGTGAATAGGGGGCTTGAAATTAATTGCTTCTGCAGCTAGTGCATACACCGCTTAGGAGTAGGGAGTATCCTTCTACTTTGTAGTCTCCCAAAGTTTTATTAGATATATCTAAGTTGTTAAGAGACTCATCGTAAACGTCTTCAACTTTTTTACATTCAGTGCAGACTATATGGTGATGAGGGTCTAAATTAGCATCATAACGGGCAGCGTTGTATAGTACGTTTACAACGGAAATAAGACCCAATTTCTCAAATGTTTCAAGAGTCCTATAAACGGTTGTGAGAGATATATTAGGGTAGTAATCCTTAATTTTTTTATAAATTGTTTCGGTGCTCGGATGCTGGTCGGTACTGGCGAGCTCTTTATAAATAGCTATCCTTTGAGGGGTAACCTTAATACCAAGCTCTTTACTGCGCCCTATAAATTTGTTTACTTTTTCCTGAATCATCATACTGACCATAATACACCTCGCTCTAGAATAATTTTATACTAATATTAGACAAAATTCCAGCAAGTTAATTTGATTTAATTAATGGGAGCTTAATTTTTAATATTATTCAAACTTCGCACACACCTGTTATAAGCGGAAATGTTTTAAATTAATCTTCACATCTGCTCTTGAAACTTTCAGTGTATGTCTGTTAACTTAATCAAAGTGAACACACTACAAGAGATAAAGAAGAACAAAGTAATTGCCGTTATTAGGGCAGAGACTCCTGATAAAGCGCTCGAATTTGCAGAAGGATGCATTAAGGGCGGACTAAAGCTAATAGAAGTAACTTTTTCTTTCCTTAGAGCCGAAAGAGTAATAGCAGAGCTTAGTAAAACGGACGACGTTATTGTCGGCGCCGGAACTGTACTTGACGCGGATATGGCTGTTAGCGCTTTGGATTCGGGCGCAAGTTTTTTAGTCTCTCCTCATACCGATCAGGATATAATAGATGTCGCAATGTCAAAGCAAGTCCCTACCATACAGGGGGCCTTAACTTCTTCTGAGATTGTAAACGCCTGGAAGCTAGGCGTGGATATGGTGAAAGTATTTCCCGTAAGCGCGGTAGGAGGACCAGCGTATATTAAAGCTATTAAAGAAGCGATACCCTTTGCTGAGATTATGACGACAGGGGGAGTAAACTACGATAACTTTCTGGATTATATTAAAGCCGGGGCTTCCGCGGTCGGTCTTTCAAGCGCATTTTTAGGTGCTGATAGAAAAATAAAATTAGAGACAGTCATTGAAAATACAAAAAAGATAGTTCAGAAACTATCAACTTTGCAGGAGGGGTAGAGTTCCCTTGGCGAGCGCAAAAACAAAGGAAGGCAAATTAAAAGTTCTCTTCGTCGCCTCTGAAATGGATCCCTTCATAAGGGTTGGCGGACTGGCTGATGTAATAGGCACTCTGAGTAGAAGACTTTCAGGGCTCGATTGTGATATAAGAGTTGTACTGCCGTATTACAAAGGGGTCAAAAAAAACCTTAAAAAGCTAAACATAGAACCTAAAAAACTAGACAAAAAGGTTGTATTTTGTGTGGACTGGCTGGTTGAGGAGGGCGAAATATATGAAGTTCAGTATAAAGACGTAACCGTTTATTTGCTCGAGAACGACAAGTACTTTGAGAGAGACCAAATCTACGCCACGCCTAAAGGGGAATTTGAAGATAACGATCTTAGATTTGGGTTTCTATCTTTAGGTGCCCTTGAAATAGCAAAATTACTCAATTTTAAGCCCAACATTATTCATTGCCACGATTGGCAGTGTGCATTTATTCCAATCTGCCTAAAGTGGAGGAAGCACCTTAAAGACGATGAATTCTTTAAGGATTCAAAAACCGTATTCACTATTCATAACATCTCATACCAGGGCCAGTTTGACAAAAATATTATAGATAAATACGGCCTTCCGGGTTTCCTGTTTACTTCACAGGGGCTTGAGCTATACGGAAAAGTTAACCTTCTAAAAGGCGGAATTCTTTACTCGGACCTAGTAACCACTGTAAGCCCTACATTTGCAGAGGAAATAAAAAAGCGCGACTACGGCCACGGCCTTGACGCGGTACTAAAATGGATATCAAGAAAGTCCGATAACCTGACCGGAATTTTAAACGGAATAGATTATGATGTGTGGAATCCCGAATCAGACAATGCGATTTACTCAAAATTCAGTGCTAATGATATAAGCGCTAAAACTACCAATACCAGCAAATTAAAAGAAGAGCTTGGTCTAAGTGAAAATGAAGAATATCCGCTTTTATGTTTTGTATCTAAACTTACCGAGCAAAAGGGTTTAGACCTTCTTATTGACTCCCTGCCTCAAATTTTAGATTTAGGCTACCAGGTTGTAATAATCGGCTCTGGAGAGGCACGTTTTGAGCAAATGCTAAGAAAAGCAAGCCGGAAGTTCAGAAAGAATCTTTCCATAACAATTAAACCAAGTGAAGAGCTTGAACGAAAAATTTATGCAGGCTCAGACATGTTAGTTATGCCCTCGCGTTTTGAGCCCTGCGGACTGGGACAGATTATAGCCCTCAGGTACGGCACAATACCTGTAGTCAGAGGAACAGGAGGGCTTTTGGACACTGTTAAAGACTATACTGAGAATAATAAAAACGGTAACGGATTTATTTTCCATGAATTCTCCAAGGTAAGCTTGCTTGACGCTCTTCTGCGAGCCATCACCTTATACGAGGACAATGAAGCATGGAAGAAGTTAATATCCAGAGCTATGAAAGAGGACTTTTCCTGGAGAAAATCCGGCAAAACGTACAAAGAAATTTACCAGAAATTACTAACCTAATATTAATTCTATAAAGATTTCACATAACCATATAACCCCCTCTAATATTTAAGATTTCCTTAGAAATAGCCCTAGTTCAGGCTTCTCATATGTTTATTAAAACCTCGAAATCCTACAAAACATGAAACCATATTACCTCTCAGCAAGTTTAATATAATAGAGGTTTGTGAAATCTAGACCGAACAAAAATTCGGACTAAGTTCCAAAACCAGAAAAGGAGAGAAGCAATGAAAAGTAAAATACTAATCATAGGGATTTTTTTCACAATTTTGTCCGGAGTCATTTTAGAGAACCGTGCCCAGGCACAAACCTACGTTAATATAGATTTGTTCTATGAAGAACTCTCGCCATACGGCGGATGGACGCCTCACCCAGAATTTGGTTCTGTATGGCAGCCCTACGAGGTCGGCCCCTATTGGAAACCTTACACTGACGGTAGGTGGGAGTGGTCGGAGCAGGGCTGGATATGGATTTCTTACGAACCTTGGGGCTGGGCTACATATCATTACGGAAGATGGGTCTATGATGATTACCAGGGCTGGATATGGATTCCAGGAACCACTTGGGCTCCCGCATGGGTTAGCTGGCAACAAAGCCCTGAGTATATAGGCTGGTCTCCTCTACCGCCAGACAGAGGTTTCTTTATTGAGATAGGGATATATTTCAACGTATATAAACCTTATTATTATAAGCACCACCACAAAAAACACCGTTATTATCACGATTACTACTATAATCAGCACAATTACATACCCCCGGTCCGACACAGTGTATTTTTACCCTCACACAGCTTCGGGCACCATAAACACGCAGGCAAGGCCGCTATACTCGATCCTCACTACTCGGTAGTTCTTAGGAACAGTAAGAACGTCACAAATATCAAATACGTAAACAACAAAGTGATTAACTACGGACCCGACAAGCACTTCATTGAGAGACGGTCTAAGAGAAAATTAGTAAAGTACAACATAGTGGATAAAAATAATGTTGTCTTAAGAGGGAGCAAGAACGTTAATACTGTTAAAGGCAATACATACAATGTCTACAGGCCCAAAATTGAAAGAAACCCTTTTATTAAAACTAAAGAGAATACAACATTTGAGAGATCGAATCGTTTAAAACAGAGGACGATCAGTAATTCCGCTCATAAAAATAACGTGCTGTTTAATCAGACAAGAGTTAATAGTGACTTTCAAGAAAAGCATCAAATACAGAATAGAAAACATAATATATCAACTAAGCCCGGGGGCTTTAATAAAATTGGAATTCACGGCAACTCAAATATTAAAAATGAGAAAGTCTATAAACACAATCAACAGAAAACTTCCGGACTGAGGAAACCGGGAAATACGCCAAGAGCTGTCAAATCACAAAGCAATAAATTTTTTCATAACGGACTGAGCTCAGGAAATAAGAATAGCTCTAGAGAAAAGAGCTATAACAAATCCCACTCAGGACACAATAGTAAATTCGTGAATAAATCGAATCAGAAAACTAATAAAAGTAATTACTCAAGCAAAAGTGCCTCAAAAGGGAATGGGAAAGTATCCCAAAGGAGATCACACAACACAACGACTAGAACAATGCATTCATCAAACAGCCGCGCTTTCTCAAAGCGTTAATCACAAATATGGGAGCCTTTTATTAAATAAGTGGTCAGATATCATATGTAATTAATGAGCGCGATCAAAGATGAAGGAAAGACAATACATTTATCAGAATTAGATGAGTTCCTTGCCTCTGCAATTCTGGATTTTGAAGAAATGCCGTTTAGAATTTCGGTTTCGAAAATAGGTGTCCAGGGCTACATCACGATAGCACATGGAAAAACCACCACTAGAATTAGGGAAGGCGGGATTGACTTTGAGCTCTCGCCTTCAGAGTATCAATCTCTGGATTCCATAGAGATCGAGGATTTCACCAATCAAACTATTTATACAAGTTCAGCATATGAATTCTTCGATTTTATTTTGATGTACTTCTCTTATTTGGAATGTATTTTGGATTTCACCGACAATTCGTGGAGAATCAATATTCTTAAGTACAAAGAATCTGATACAAAGAATGAAGTGTAAAACTTAAAAACGCTCTAACACTTCGTAGTATGTGTTCCTTTGAGCAGGTTTAAATCCGGCTGATTTAATCATATGCACAAGTTCGTCCAAACTTGAGCGGTATTTGTTCTCTGCACATGAAAGCACGTTCTCATCAAACAAAGTGCCGCCGAGATCACTTGCCCCATAGTACATTGAGACAGTGCCCACTTTGTTCCCCTGAGTGAACCAGGAGCCCTGAATGTGAGCAAAATTATCGAGATAAACACGGGAGAGCGCAAGTACTCGCAAATACCTGTCTCCACCGATTTCGTTTGGGAGTTTTCTTTCTAGAAAAGTGTTTTTGGGTTTAAATGTCCAAGGTATAAACGCCAGGAAATTACCGGTCTCGTCCTGTAGTGTCCTTATCCTTTCCAAATGTTCTATTATATCCTCATCTTCTTCAAAATGTCCGAACATCATGGTAGCAGTAGTTTTAAAGCCAATCAGATGGGACTCCCTTGTTACCCTCATCCATTGATCCGCATCAATTTTAAGAGGGCTGATTTTCTTTCTAACGCGGTTTGAAAGCACTTCGGCACCGCCTCCGGGAATTGTCCTTAGCCCGGCATCCCATAGCTGCTGTAGTACTTCCTTGGTAGT
>SMWY01000006.1 GCA_004356555.1 Candidatus Dadabacteria bacterium | reverse complement strand
CATAATGTTTGGACCTCTGGCCACTATTTCTCCATTACCTTCTGAATCTACATCTCTTATTTCAACTTCATCGCTCGGTATCACCATCCCTATACTTTCTGCCTTTGGATTTTTAGGAGGATTGACTGATATAAGGGGAGACGCTTCTGATAAGCCGTAACCCTGAATTACATCTATACCGTAATCTTTAAACCCAATTGATACCCATCCGGGGAGTGCAGCACCTCCTGATACAATTAATCTGCATCTTTCAAGACCTAGATTCTGTCTTATTTTTTTCCCTAATATTATTTTAGGGAGGGCTTTTGTCAGAAAGCCTTTAAGCCCTTTTTGACTCGATAATTCTTTTTCGATTCTTAGATATAATTTCTCCAAGAGTAGAGGCGTGTTAAGCCATATTGTTGGTTTCGCAGATTTTAAGTCTGCTAGCAACTCTCTTGGTCTAAATCCCCTCGCATAAAATATGCTCATTCCACTGCAAAAAGTAGAAATCAAACCCCCGGTGCATTCGTATGAATGATGTATAGGCAAAATAGAGAACGCTCTATCAATTGGGCTATATTCGATAATTCTGTAAATATCTGAAACGTTTGACATAATGTTTCCATGACTCAGCATCACACCTTTTGGATCACCGGTGGTCCCGGATGTGAATAATATTTCTAGGAGATCATCGGGAGCAACATTTTCCATTTCAATACCGTCTGAGTACTTTTTACTTATATCATCTATCTTGTCCATTAAAATGATGTGTTTTAAATCCTTTAAATTTTCCATACAAGAATTTAAGTTGGAGTAGAAAGAACCTGACAGAATTAACAGCTTGGCTGATGAAAAGGTTAGGATGAATTTATGATCTTCGAGCGATGCCCTGGCATCCAGTGGTATTACTACAGCCCCAATCCATGCGACAGCAAAAAATGAGATACCCCATTCGGGCCGGTTCTCACTTAGAATTGCAACATGATCACCTTTCTCAACTCCTAATTCTCTAAGGTGCCGGGCTAATTTTTTTATATGTTCGTAGACTTTGTTATAAGTGATCTGGTATATATTTCCTTCCCTAGGAGTTAAAAAGGCAAGGTTGTTTCCGTTCTCATTGACTGTGAACTCTATCATTTCCGGAATTGTATATATTGGCAAACTATCTTTTAGAGTCTGTATGTTCCGTATTGGTTTAGTAAATTTTTTCATGAGATATATTTACTTACATTAAGCATCACATTTCAGATCTTAGTATTATATAATAATTATGGACTTTATTTTAGGTGGTCTTCTGACTATATAAAGTTTTTGAGTTCATTTAACTCTTTGATTATATAGTCCGGTATTGGATTAAGGCTGTTCTCAGGCTGGTTTTTTCTGTTTATCCATGCAGCGTCCATCCCCACGGCTTTTGAACCCACTACGTCGGCCTGAAAATTGTCCCCTACAAAAAGGGCATCCTCAGGCCCTATATCCAGTTTATTAATAACGGTCTCAAATATTATGTGATTTGGTTTTCTCCAGCCCACTTCTTCTGATATTACTATTTGTTCGAATAAATTTCTTATCTTATATCTTTCGAGAATCATATAAGCTGTTGGAGCGTAGTCAAAATTTGATACTATGGCAAGACGGTAACCTTTTTCTTTAATATACTCGAGAGTTTTTTTGTTATCTTCGGGAAATTCTATACAGCTTGCAAGCCCGTTCATATGTGCAAGAACCATATCCTCTAAAAGCTGGTCTCTATTTCTAATTTCTCTCAAATCCATTTTACTAAGCATCAGCTTAAACCGCTCACGGTTGGGAAATTCCTTAAATTCCTTTAATTTCATTTTCTGAAATTGATGGTAACTCTCAATAAAAGGGTCATAAAATTCTACAAATTCTATCTCCGGATAGTATTGAGCAAAAACCTCATACGCCTCTTTGCTCGTGGTTCTGGACCTTAATCCTCTGACCTCAATTGATGGTAAGTGGCTGAAGTTAAAATTTACTATGGTATCAAATAGATCAAATATTACAGTACTGTATTTGTTCATCTTTAGTTTTAAGGATTAATTCTCTAGTGAAATTGAGTTTAGGTCTTATCTATATTTCCGGCTCTCTCAAGAATTACTTCTATAATATTCTCGTGTATTCCAAGCGGTTCTGTGACATGGTAAGTCACCCTAGGATGTTTCATGGCAGCATCTTTAACCAAATTAGGTATATCTTGGGTTGAATGTCTTCCAGGGGCAAGAAAGTAAGGATGAACTATTATATGCTCGGCTCCTTTGGAAACGCAATCATCAAAAGCTTGTCCTATTGTTGGCTCGGCAAGCTCCATATGGCAATAGCTAATTATTTCAAATTCAGGACTTTTTTTCTTTTTAATCAGCTCAGCAATCTGGGCAAGCATTTCGTTTGCTTGATTTAACCTACTACCATGATCGACAATTATTAAAGCCTTTTTACTCATTATGAATTATTTGGTCCGATAAATTATTGAATAGAATGACAAATTATGAGGGTATGATTGTGTTTAATCTGATTGATTCTAAGACAATATCTGCAGACCTGAAGAATTCTTCCATTATAAGATATTCATTTACTGTATGCAATTCGTACATCCCTGTTCCTAAATTCACGCATTCAATACCCATCCTGTTAAAATAATTTGCATCACAACCGCCGCCGCTTGTATGATGCTTTATTGTATAGCCAAGGTTTTTTACTGCGGTATCTACAAGAGTTACGGGTAGAGACTTAACATCTACATCCATTCTATCGTAACTTCTTTCAATATGCTCATCAAGTTTTGCAATGTAGGTTGTACCTTCTATAGAGAGGTCATCGTGTATAGTCACTTCATAGTTTGAAACGGCGTCATGAAAACAGTTCCTCATATGGTCAACCTGTGCTTTGAGAGATTCCTCATTATGACTTCTGGCCTCTCCGACAATTCGGACATGTTTAGGAATAATATTGGTTGCTCGTCCCCCATTTATAACGCCAATATTTGCAGTAGTTATATCGTCAATTCTGCCCAATTTCATTTTTGATATGGCTTCACTTGCAATTTTAATTGCACTCATGCCATTTTCAGGACAAAGTCCAGCATGGGCTTCAAGTCCATGTACAGTGAATTCCATTTTATCAGCTGATGGACACCTTAAAACAAGTCGGTCAGGAGTGCTGCTATCAAGCACTATGCCGTGTTTCGCCTTAAATTTAGAGATATCAATATGCTTAGCTCCCAAAAGTCCAATTTCTTCACAGATTGTAAATGCGATCTCAATATCTCCATAAGGTATACCATTATCCTTTAAAGCTCGAATTGTTTCTACAATGACTGCTACACCACTTTTATCATCACTTCCTAGAATCGTAGTGCCGTCACTTTTCATAATGCCGTCTTCAATTCTAGGTTTAATTCCTTCCCCCGGACCTACCGTGTCCATATGAGCTGAAAGAAAAAAGGGTGGGGCGTCTGATTTATTCCCTTCTAATTTAACTATTAAGTTCCCGACATTACCATTTACTTTCTCCCCAGCATCATCATAAAAACATTCTGCTCCCAGGTCTTCCATTTCTTTTTGTAATTTTACGGCCACATCTTTTTCTTTTTTTGACAGGCTGTTTATCCTAATTAAATCCATCACATGCTCTGTCATTCTATCTTTCTCAATCATGAGATTTCTCCATCTATTTTTCTGATTTCTATTAATTCGTCTCTACTCTTAAGTGGCATTATTATTGATTAGTATAACTAATTGGTTGTTATTTAGGAATGTTTTGGTAGCATACTGCTCCCCATTAAGGGCCTTATGGAAATAAGATATTGGAATACTTGAAGTGTACTGCTCCCCCTTTTGTCAAGCTCGGTTTAAGTTAGAGTTTTGAAGAATGCAGATGCTTCTTGACCAATCAGATGACTTTCTATATATATGATCTTCTGTTAAAAATCTAACTCTAAAGGTGGACCTATATTCGGGGGCTTGACATTATTCCATGGCGAAAGCTTTAAGACTTTCATTCAAAGATGCCTGCTACCATATCATCTCACGAGAAAAACAGAACAGATAAAAATGTTCTATCTGAATAAAGATTAGAATGAGGTATAATTCATAAATGTTGATTGTTGAGATACGGCTCCCTATTGTACTTTTGAAATCATACATTTGTATGATAAAATGAAATAATTCAAGGGGAAGTGAGAATGGAAACTGAAGCAAAACTGATGGGAACTGAAGCAAAACTGGAGGAATTAATTGTCAATGGAGCCGAAGCCTTAGTAATAAAACTTCATGAGTTAGGAATAAAGGATATTTTCGGTGTTATCGGTGGAGCTTCATTAGAACTTTTTGATAAATTAGGCGATATTGGACCAAAATATGGCATAAGATTGATTGATACTGCTAAAGAAGACGGAGCTGGGTTCGCAGCTCAAGGGTATGCAAGATCTTCAGGAACAATCGGTGTATTCTACACTACTTCAGGACCAGGAGCAACCAATGGAATGTCTCCTGTTACTGATGCCAAGTTAGACTCAATACCAATTTTATTTATTACCGGACAAGTACCCACGTTCCTGATTGGGAAAGATGCGTTTCAAGAAGCACCAGTTACTGACATGACCATCCATACAACAAAGGACAGCGTTCTTGTACGGCAAATTGACACAATAACTGAATGGATAGATTACGGATATAAGCTTGCTATGGGTACAAAAGATGTATCTCCATCTGAAAGAAGACAAGGTCCAGTTCACATTGATATACCAAAAGATTCTTCTCAGACAATGATTGATTATAATAAATTAAAGCCATTTGATTTTGGTAAGCACCCAGAATTTAATATTGATGAAAAAGTTGATGAAATTTTTAAACAATTTAAAAAATCCAAGAGACCAATTGTATATGCTGGCGGAGGAATAATTTCTTCTGGGGCTTCAAGTGAATTAGTTAGATTATCAAATTATACAACCATACCAGTTACAACTACTGTAATGGGAATTGGAGGATTTCCAGGAAGTCACAAAAATAGTATTGGCATGTTGGGTATGCACGGAACTGCATATGCTAATTTTGCTATTAATGGATCTCCAAACGGAAAATATAAAGATGGTGCGGATTTTATATTAGCTATCGGAGTCAGATTTGATGACAGAGTTTGTGGAGATTTTGAAAAATTTGCACGAAATGCGTATATAGCGCACATTGACATCGATCCTAAGGAAAATGGTAAGAATAAAAAGCCAAATATATTTGCACATTCTGATGCAAATTATTTTCTCAAGAAACTAAACAACAAAATAGAAAAAAATAATTTTAGACCAAACATTTCTGAATGGTGGAACCACATTGAAAAATTAAAAAGAAATTACCCCTTATTTTTTGATCAATGGCAAGATACCAATACTGGAAATGAAATTCCCACTCAATTTGTTCTTAAGGAATTATATGATTTAACAAAAGAAGATCACCCAATTGTAACAACAGGAGTTGGCCAACATCAGATGTGGGCTGCTCAATACTTTCTAGTTGACAAGCCTAGACACTTTTTAACCTCAGCAGGATCGGGAACTATGGGATTTGGACTTCCTGCGGCAATGGGAGCTCAAGTAGCGAATCCAGATAAGCTAGTTATGGATTTAGATGGTGATAGGAGTTTTTGGATGACTGCTAATGAACTCGAAACAATTGCAAGATATGATCTTCCTGTGAAAATTGTTATATTCGATAATACAGGCCATGGCATGGTAAGGCAGTGGCAAGACAATACTTATGATGGAAGGTACATAGCTTCCGAGTATAATAATATCAATTATGCTAATTATGCTAGATTATTTGAGGACTTAGGAAAGATTTCCTTAAAAAGTAGACAGATTAAGTATGAGAAGGATGTCAGAAATGCCCTTAAAGAAATGATAAATTATGAGGGTGCTTATTTATTACATATAAAAGTAAGATTCGAGCATTGCAGACCAATGATTGAGTCAATGAAATCTATAGAACATATTAAGCTGCAGGAAAAATACAGCTAAGTAATGTATCTTCAGAGCAAGAAATATCAACTATGAAAGAGGAGCAAAAACTGAACACAACATAAAGCCCGATTTTCTGTTTCCCGGAAGTATTGAATATCAGAACAAATCTTTTCCTGAAAACTGCTTGACTATGCTTGGTATTAAAACAACTTGCAAGGACAGGTGGCGACAAGTGCTGAATGAAGCTGCCAGAATAAAATCTAAACACATTCTGATACTGGAACCCGGAATAATTGATAACTAGACGGACGAGATGGAGGGCAACAATTTGCAACTGGTTGTACCCAAGAGCCTGCGTTCATCATATAGCAAAAACCGGCAACAATGGCTTTTCTGTGTTGAGGATTTAATTAAGCTGGTATCGGAGAGACAAGAGGTTGACGAAATAAATTTATACCAATAATCTCTTATTCTATTTTAAAAGTCATGGACAACCGGGAAACTAATGCGACATGGAAATATCATAACATCACCAAACACCCGGGTATGCCACCGCATTACATGGACTGGGAAAACCAACCCATACCATTTAAGATCTATAAAAATCTTGACCCTATTAAAATCCCAGAAATACAGACACTCTCAGAATCTACTGCATTAACTTCATTATCAAAGAGTTTTACTGATACAGGAAGTGAACATGTCCCGTCCCTGAGTGCTCTTGGCCATTTGCTGTATCTATGTGCAGGTATAACAAAGAAAGTTAAGTATCCGGGAGGTGATACTTATTTTCGTGCCGCTGCATGTACCGGTGCACTGTATCATATAGAAATATATATAGTAACTTCTGATATAAAAGGACTCGACGCGGGAGTTTATCATTTCAGCCCGCATGACTTTTCATTGCGAAGGCTGAGAAAGGGAGACTTCAGGGGATTTCTTGCAGGTGCAACTGCAGGAGACGAGTCGATTGCTACAGCTCCTTTTACAGTTGTGTGTACAAGCACTTTCTGGCGTAATTCTTGGAAATACCAGGCACGTGCATACAGGCACACTTTCTGGGACAACGGGACTATACTTGCGAACCTACTTGCAGCGTCCTTTGCATACGGAATACAGTCCAAAATAGTATTAGGTTTTATAGATACAGTTGTAAATAAACTGCTGGGACTAGATACTGAAAAAGAAGTTGCTGTCAGTCTTATCCCTCTGGGTAAATTAAGAACACAGGTGCCCGTATGTAAAGAAGAAATGGAGGAAATACATTATGAGGCAGAGGCGCTTTCTAAAACTGAAGTTGATTATCCCTCGATTAGAGAAATCCATTCGGCTTCGTCTCTGACAACTGAAAAAGAGGTTAGTAAATGGAGCAGGGGAGGTTATAAACATAGCTATCCCAAACCAAAAGGGAAAACCTTTCGGCTGAGACCGGATGATGACAAAGAAATTGATAGGCCATCGGATACACTTGAAAATACAATTTTAAGGCGTGGTTCTACGCGCAAATTTGACCGTGTTCCTATAACATTCATACAGTTAAGCAATATTCTTTATCGTTCAACGAGGGGAATTCCCGCAGATTTTCTAAAATCCCCGGAGTCAACCCTCAATGATATATATCTGATTGTAAATGATGTGGAGGAAATTCCTCAGGGTTCCTATTTTTATAACAGGGGTAGAAATGTACTTGAGCTATTAAATGAAGGTGATTTCAGAAGGAAAGCCACACAGCTTGGGCTTGGTCAGGAACTGCCAGGAAACGCAAGCGTGGATGTTTTTTTTCTTGCGGATTTAACTAACGTCCTTAATGAATTTGGAAACCGCGGCTACAGGGCAGCCCAGCTAGAAGCTGGGATAATCGGCGGTAAACTTTATCTTGCAGCCTACGGACTCGGGCTTGGGGCGAGCGGACTTACATTTTTTGATGATAATGTGACAAGATTTTTTTCTCCTCATGCCCAAGCTAAGAGTACTATGTTTCTTGTTGCTCTGGGAAAATCTGAATAAAGTTCTGTAATAGAAGGGTGTAAAAGTTTAGCGTTTTAAAGCACGATATACAGTTCTGGCTATAATTTGTTTTTAAATTCCAGCATGCCCTGCCCCCTATAATAGGTCAATAAGTTAAGTTAGATTTTTGACAGAAAACCCTATATACAGGAGAGCAGTATAATCAGGATGGATATGAAATGTTTTGTCTTATTCATAAATCCAACTTAAACTCGGCTTGACAAAAGGGGAGCACTACGCTTAATAGTTCCATAATTCTTATGTTCCTGATATCTCTTTTAAAGTTTCTATAACTTTTTGGAGTTTTGGTTTATTAAGTGAGTAAATTCTGTTTTGTTTTACCTTTCGTTCTTTAACTAGACCTGCTTCTTTTAATATTTTTAAATGATTTGAAATGGTAGGTTGTGAAATCTTGAACCTGCGTGCTATATCCCCGGCATTTGCGTCTGCTTTCCCTAAAATAGTTAATATTTTTCGTCTTCTCTCGTCACTAATGGCTTTAAAGGAACGCCCCATTTTTACAACCTCCTATGTGGAATGTGTAATTAGCTAATTATGTAAATAGAATATATAGGATAATGCTTAAAAAATCAAAACATTCTAATAGAAATTTATTTTAGAATTTTTCTTTTAGTCCTCGCAACTAGGGCTACTTTGTACCCTTCACGGGGAAATTTATGACCTAGTGCTGAGCCTAGCGCGGGACCAACCCCAATAATTACAGCTACTTCGCTATCTCCCCTGATTATTTTGATACCTCTTTAGAAGTTTGATAAAATTCTATTCAAATGGAGCCTGTATAGAGTAAATTCAGATTAACGCTAATTGACAATCATATTGTCAACAGACCATTTGCCCCCGCCCTTTATTAGAACTACCAAACTTAAACCTAGAGCAAGCAAATGATATTCGAATCCCTCTCCAGCCTGGTTTCCAAACCAGTTCATAAAAAAGCCATTTTGTATATGCACCATAAAGATGGCTCCTAGCATTATTAGAGTGATTCCAAAGGCTGCCAATCTGCTAAAGAAACCGAGAATAAGACCTAGTGCGCCGAATGATTCAGCAATAATAATAAGTATTGCTACTGCAGATGGAAGGCCGCTACCGACAAAGAAGTCTACAGTGCCTGAAAAGCCTGCGCCCCCGAACAGTCCTAATAGCTTTTGTAAGCCGTGGGGTAGTATAACAATACCTAGAGAAATTCGAGCTATAAATAAACCAATATCATCATTTGTATGGAGTAATGAGCTTAACATTTGCTTTCTCCTTTTATGAAATTTATTAAGTAATAGATTCTATCTTATTATTAGCTCTTTAATCAAGGCTGTTTGTTTTTTATTGTCCTTTTTTTCAGTATTATTAATTTTGTATATTTGATGCGAGCAGCCGTATATAGCTATTAATATTCAACATAGATAAGTTATGGGACTATATTGCGCGCCTTCATAGTAGATAGGGCCTGATCTTCAATCCTCATTCTTCTTTTAAGCAATACTAGGTTCAACAAGGTAAATATCATAGAAGTTATATAGCAAGAGAAAATTAGTGGTATAACTGCAATTTCTAGTATTACCGAGAGATAATTAGGATGATTTAAGTATTTATACGGGCCGGTTCTTATAGGGCTTGTATTTGGAGTTACCAGAATCTTAGTGTTCCAATAGTATCCCAAAGTACTGATTGCCCAGTATCTAAGAATTTGCGCAATTATAAATAATATAAGAAGTGGAACCCAAAAGTTACTAAGAGTTCTAGCTAATAGTATGTATTCAGAAATAAGTGAGATGAAAAAGAATATGTGCATTAGCACTATTACCTTATATCCTTTCTCGTCATACTCTACGGCTCCCTTGACTCTAGCAACTCTTTCATTTCGTTTTGCTAAGAGAAGCTCCGAAACACGTTGAACTAATAAAAAGGTTAGGAAAATCCAAAATGGGTTCATACAGTTTCAAATAATATGATTTCAGAGCTAAATCCGGGGCCTAAAGCAGAGATAATACCATATTCTCCCGGGTTATATTCTTTCTCGTCCATTAATTCTTTCAGTACGTAAAGAACTGTAGGAGATGACATATTTCCATGTTCTCTTAATACTTTTCTAGAATGTTTAAATGTTCCTTCTGGGAGCCCTAGAGACCCTTCGTATTCTGCAAGAACTTTTGCCCCTCCAGGATGAACAATATAATGTTTTAGATCTGCAGGTGACAAATTCTCAGTCTCGAGTAATTCTCCAATATTTGCCTTAACCTCTTTTCGTACAATGGTTGGAATATCCTTACTGAATATAGCTTTGAAACCCTCATCTACAATCTCCCACCCCATTACATTAAGGGAATCATAATATGTAGTAGATAAAGTATTAATCAAGCTTATAGAAGAAGATTGGTAGAGTTGATGTTCTTTCCCTGCGATCAGTGTAGCAGCGGCGCCATCTGAAAATAGGGCTAGCGACACGATATTGCTTTTAGAATAATCTTCTCTATGAAAAGCTAAGCTGCATATTTCCAGTGCTATCAATAGAACTGCACTTTTAGGGAAAGCTTTGGTATATTCAAACGCTCGAGTTAATCCTACAGCTCCCCCTGCACAACCAAGACCCCATATCGGGGTACGCTTTATGTGAGTATCAAGTTTTAGCTCGTTAATTAAATGTGCATCTACAGATGGGGTGGTAATTCCAGTGTTTGAGACAAAGATGATATGATCGAAGTCGTTTAAATGGGCATTTGCTTTTTCCAAGCAGTCATTAATTGCTGAAATAGATAATAATAGCGAGTTAGTTAAATATGATTCTGATCTTTCCATAAAGTTTTTAGGAGTATCAAACCACTGCCTTGTATGTACAAAGTGCCTTGTATCTATTAAGGAATTATCGAATACGCCCAACATTCTTTTGATGTATTGCTTGTTCTCTGAGAATAGTTCATATGCGAAGTTTTTCACTTCACATTGATTAAACTTATATGGGACGTGCGCTGTGCCTACTGAAATTATTCGCGACATTTTTCATCTGGGTAAAAATGTAAAATTCTTTTCTATTAAGTGTAGCTAAATATTTCGCAAAAACTCAATATAAATAAAAAGCCGCTATATACCTTTATGGTTAGTAGCGGCTTTTTATTTTAATCTAATATAATTATTACCAGCTTTCTAGCTGTGATCGATCCAGTATATAAAAAAGATCGAAAATTTACTGGGCTCTTAAAGCATTGGTTTCTTTCACCTTCAACGAATCAAGAAAATATTTCATACCGTCTATCTCTACATTGTTAAGAGAGTAAAGGCGATTCTGCTTTACCTTACGCTCGCTAACAATATCCGCCTCTTTTAAAATCTTAAGGTGATTCGATATGGCTGGTTTGGATATATCAAACTTGCTTGCTATCTCACCAGCAGCAGTCTCACCTTCGCTCAAAAATTCCAGAATTTTTCGTCTGGTATCGTCTGCAATGGCTTTGTATGGGCAACCCATTGTTAATTCCCTCCTATATTAAAAGATATTTACATAAATGTTAAGTTTAACAAATTTTCCATAGAACTTCTAGTACTATTTTGCATTTTTCAGTTTTTTAAATAATTTGTTTTATAGCTATGCATCAGGACTTATTATATAGAATAATGATTCAATAAGATAAAACAACATACTCTTAGTCTTTAGTATTATTTTCGTTATAAGTTTCAGGTGGTATGCTAATTTTATTATTGTACATATCAACTTAGTAGGAGGTGCATTCAATTGGAATTTATTTTGAGTAGAGTGAACATAGTAAAGCTCAAGGCGGATGTTCTAGTAATAGGAATTTTTAAAGGGCAAAGATATTCAGGTGCTGTTAAGAGTATTAATGATTCCTTAGGAAATGCGCTAAAAAACATATCAGAAGAAGAGAGATTTGAGGGTGATTTAGGGAAATCATTAATGTTATCTCGTACATTAGGAAAAATAGGGTCTAAAAGAGTGCTCATGGTTGGCTTGGGTGAGAAGACTGAGTTTTCAACTAATACTCTTAGAAAAATAGGGACCCTTGTAACAAACAAAGTTAAAGGTCTATCCTCTATTATTGCCTTTAGTTCTGAATTATTTAGGGGTCCGGGGCATATTTCAGCGCTTACAGAAGGGCTTCTTTTAGGCAGTTATGAATTTAACAAGTATAAGACAAATAACTCTGAGGGTAATGAAATCGAAAAGGTAATATTTGCTTCAAAGCAGGTCAAAGCATTTACTTTAAAAGAGGAAACGGACTTTGCGAGACTCATTTCCGAATCTACAAATCTCGCTCGCGATTTAGTTAACGAGCCCCCCGTATATCTTACTCCGAGGAAGTTAGCCGAAGTTGCTTCTCAGATTGCTAAGGATGGGGGCCTTAATTGTGAAATTTTTGACTATGCTGAGATTGAGAGAAGGGGAATGAATGGTCTTATGGCAGTATCAAGCGGAAGTGAAGAGCCTCCAAGGTTTATTCATCTCACTTATGAACCGCCGAGAAAGTCTAGGAGAAGTATTGCAATTGTGGGGAAGGGGATTACCTTTGATTCGGGTGGTTTATGTTTAAAGCCGCCTGACAGTATGCGTACGATGAAAATGGATATGGGCGGCTCAGCTGTAGTACTGGGTGTTATGAAGGCTATAGCGGTCTTGCAACCTTCTGTAAGAGTGCATGGTCTCATAGCCGCAAGTGAGAATATGACAGGGGCTAAAGCCTATAAACCTGATGATGTAATAAGAGCTTATAATGGAAAAACCATCGAAGTTATCAATACCGATGCTGAAGGTCGTATTGTTCTTTCAGACGCTCTTTGCTATGCTGTGGAACTCAAAGTGGATGAGATAGTTGATCTTGCTACTCTCACGGGTGCATGTATGGTCGGATTAGGGAGCTACACTGCAGGTGTTATGGGCAACAATCAGACATTGATAGATAAAATTAGAAAGGCTTCTGATTCTGTCGGGGAGAAAACATGGCAATTACCTATGGATGATGAACTCAGAGTGGAGATAAAAAGCAATGTCGCAGATATTAAAAACGCAGGGAGCAGGATGGGCGGAGCTATTACTGCTGCGATGTTTCTTGAAAATTTTGTTGGAGATGTTCCCTGGGCTCACATTGATATTGCTGGGCCTGCATTCTTAGAAAAGGGCAGTGATTGGAGCCCTAAGGGAGCTACAGGTTTTGGTGTCAGGACGATTATACAATACATAACGGGCAAATAATTACTTCATTATTTGTTTAAGTGTTTGAGGAGCTTTATTTATGGATTTTATTGATACATTGTTCGGTTCACTCAGTAAAGTTAATTTTGTAGAAATTGATCTTAGTGGAGAAATCCCGGAAGAGGAAGAAAAATCTTTATTGCCGACTATAGGCGCCAAGAAAAAGTTCACACTCTGGGATATAGAAAAAATCCTTACTGGTATAGAGAATAATCCAAAAATACTTGGAGCTATCGTCAAATTAAGTGAGCTGAGAGTAGGTTTTGCCAGGGCTAATCTGATCAGACAAAGGTTGCTTGATCTAAGAGCAAGAGGGAAAAAGATAATTGTGAATCTGCAGAGCGGGGGGAATATTGAGTATTTGATCGCTTCATCTGCAGACGCGATATATGTAGCCCCCTGGTCTATGTTGAATCTAATCGGTATTAAGGCCGAGGTAACTTTTTATAAGGATGCTTTGGATAAAATAGGGGTGCTAGCTCACATGAAGGGCTTTGGAGAGTATAAAAGCGCCTCTGAAGCATTTACCAGGGATTCAATGTCCGAACCCCACAGGGAGATGATCAATTCAATAATTGGTGATCTTGAGGACCAGCTTGAAGAATTCATTTCTGAAGGCAGGGGAATAAATATCAAAGAAGTAAAAAGCCTAATTGATCAAGGGCCTTATTTGGCGGATAGAGCATATGAAGCATCTCTTATTGACGGGGTTCTTTATGAAGGAGATTTGGAAGAAAGAGCATGCGAGCTAATAGGTACAAAATTACATCTCATAAAAGCGGGGAATTTTCTTAGAAGACTAAATATTAAAGATAAGATCCGCTTAGTGCTCGGCAAATTTAGTAGCAGATATCCTGCTATTGCTGTAATTGCTGATTCCGGAATGATAACTTTAGGTCGCAGCAGAGGAAGCGGGCCATTTAAAAGCCTAGGCTCTGATTCACTTATAAGGCTTCTTGAGCGAGTGTCTTCAGACCGAAATGTAAAAGCCATAGTTTTAAGAGTTTTAAGCCCAGGAGGGTCTGCTGTTGCTTCAGATCTAATATGTAAAAAGTTAGAGCAAATATCACAAAAAACTCCCGTCGTAATATCCATGTCGGATGTTGCCGCTTCGGGTGGTTATTTGATTTCACTTGGAGCTCAAAAAGTTGTCGCGGATTCTATGTCGATTACAGGCTCAATCGGTATAGTGTCAGGCAAGTTCGATCTAAGCGGGCTTTACAGTAAATTGGGTATAAAAAAAGAGTTCGTGATTAAAGGTAAGAAAGCCCTGATGTTTTCTTCGAGCAAAGGTTTTTCAAAGGATGAAGAGAGAAAACTGCTTGAGATAATGGAGTTTTATTACGGAGAGTTTGTAAGGAAAGTTTCTCTTTCAAGGAATATGGAACTGAGTAAAGCTGAGGAAGTTTCAAAAGGGAGGGTCTGGACCGGAAAGCAGGCAAAAGAAAGGGGGCTTATAGATGAACTGGGTGGTATTAATACTGCAGTTAAAATCTCTAAAAAACTGGCAGGTATATTTGAGGATCAACATTGTATTCTAAAATTTTATTCTGAACCAAGCGGTCTCCAGCTTTCTTCTTTATTCAAGGCCGGAGTTTTTCTAAATACATTTAGCGATATGATGGATAATTTATACTCTATGGAGCGTGAAAAAATTCTCACGCTTATGCCGTTTAATATTGATTTTAAGTGAATTTAGTAAAGCTTAAATTGTTTGTCCAGAATTAGATGGCTTAAATAACCGATTACAACCGGAGTGTAGTACTCGAGTCCTCCTACATGTAGTTCGGGTTTAATAATTGGTAATACTAAAAGAGGGGAGGGGATAATAAATGCGGCTGAGATCGAGTGTGTCCATCCTCTGTGCTTTCCAATAATGGGTAAAAGTGCGAAAAAACCAAGAAGTGCCGCTTCTTTAAAACGTCCTGAAATAAGAAAAATTCCATCCAGAATAATAAAAAATCCGTAGAATAATTTTTGTGCAAAACTACTTGTATCAATGTCAGGCCATATGGAGCCTAGTATACAAAGACCAAACCATATGAGAACATCATATGTGGGTTTGAAAGCGAAAAAAACAACGAGAATTAAAATATAAAGTATGAATGCAAAGAACCCGCCGGCTATGTGTCCCTTATAAAGACTCATTCTTAACTTTTAGCGGAGTGGTTGTGAAAAAAAATTCAAGCCAGTCTATATATTTGGGATCTCTGCCCTGAACAATATCAAAGAACCTTGATTGAAGTTTCTTTGTTATGGGTCCAGGTTTACCTTGCCCGATCGTCCTTTTGTCGACTTCTCTGATAGGTGTGATTTCCGCTGCTGTCCCGGTAAAGAATGCTTCGTCAGCAATATAAAGCTCATCCCTTGTAAATCTCTCAGCCTCAAAATTGAGACCCTCTTCTTTTGCTATTTGTATCACAGCGTCTCTCGTAATACCTTCTAGTACTGAAGTTAGGGGTGGAGTTTTTAGAACGCCATTTCTGAAAATGAATATGTTCTCTCCACTACCTTCCGCAACATACCCTTCATTATCGAGCAAAATTGCTTCATCAAAACCAAGCGATGTAGCTTCAACCTTGGCCATTACTGAATTGACATAATTGCCGCTTATTTTGGCTTTTGTCATAAAAGAATTAACGCCCATTCTGGTAAGTGAAGATATCTTTGTAGTTATTCCTTTGGAAAGCGCGCCTTCTCCCAAATATGTTCCCCATGGGTATGCCGCTATTGCAAGTTCAATGGGATTATCTCCGGGGTGGAGTCCTATTTTCCCGCTGCCTATATAAGCAATTGGCCTAATATATGCCGCGTCAAGTTCATTAATACTAAGTAATTCTAGTATCGCTTCAGTGGTTTGTTCTTTTGTAAAAGGAATTTTAATGTTGGCTATATGTGCAGATGAATAAAGACGGTCTACATGCTCCTTTAGTCTAAATACTGCAGACCTGTTATCATCACATTTATACGCTCTTATGCCTTCAAATACAGCTAGTCCGTAGTGCAGTGTATGGGTGAGAGTGTGAACATTAGCTTCATCCCACGGAACAAATTTACCGTTGAACCAGATTTTGTAGGGTATATTTGACATCCCCGCGACTCCTATAACATAGATACATTACACAATGTAAATACAAAATAATCCTTTGTTTGAAGTGACTTGTCAAGTAAGGGGTTATAATTTCTTGACTCTCTATGGTTTCTTTGAATAATAATAATAATGCCTATTGAACAAAGACTAGTACATGACCGAATTACAATCAAAAAGTATAGTAATAGAAGACTTTATGATTCGACTAACAAAAGATATGTAACTCTGGATAATATCGCTTCTCTTATCAGAGAAGGAAGCGAAATAAAAGTAATTGATTCTCAATCCGGAGAAGATATTTCGAAGGTGATTTTAATTCAGGTCATTCTCGAAAGTGAAAAGAACAAAGAGGACATACTGCCGGTTTCGTTCTTACACATGTTAATTAAATACGGCAATAAAGTTGCAAAGGACTTTTTTGAAAATTATTTCCTAATGATGTTTCAGCCTTATAATTATCTAAAAGATAACTATAGAGAAAATATACGTATGTGGCGGCAAATGGGCTTGTACCCGTCAGATTTGAATATGCCCCAGGACTTTGAAAAATTAAATTCTAAAGATATAGCCCCTTCTACTATAAAAGACGATTCTAAAAGTGATGAATTATACGATGCTCCCGTTGAGTATCGAGCAAGTGACGTCGAGTTATTAATGGAAAAGATGAAGGAGCTTGAAAAAAAAGTGAACTCTTTAGATGAAGAAAAGTAGTTTTAAATTGACTCTCTAGTATTATAGCCTCTTTAAAATTCCTTACTGTAATTCAACGCGGATAGCATCTACCGTATCCCCTGTTAACAGTTCACCTCTTGTTTCAATAGTTTGACCGACCAGGAGATTCTCGCAAAGTACCTCATCACCATTAGTCCTTTCAACGTCTGTAGAAGCTGTAACTTGAACAAGCACATCCGTTTCGTCACTGCCTTGTTTAGCCTCTACAATTATTGTGCCGGTATTATCAGAGCAGTTGTTTTGGATTATGTCGCCCTCAAATGTAACGTCAGGATTAGTTGGATCGAAACTAACATTACCGTTCTCAATCATTACATTGCCGAGATCTAAGCTTGCTGTTGGAAATACCGTTATTTGTGTTAATCCCAACGAGAGGTCACCATCAAAGAGAGAGTGTGCAGGTGGATGTACTAACCTGGGCGTTAGTGTTGACATTAACAGCCATTCTTCCACCACTTATAGAACACTGATTTTCTGGAAAGATATT
>SMWY01000075.1 GCA_004356555.1 Candidatus Dadabacteria bacterium | reverse complement strand
CATAACCAGAATAGTCTCGACAGCGACTACCGGAGGTTTGGGTAACCCCATTGTATCGACTGCTGAAGCAGGCGGCTCTATTATCCTGTCTATACTTGCTTTGACTCTACCTGTTGTGGCTGTAATTGTAGTAGTAGTGATCATCTTTTTTGCTTCCAGGAAAATTTATAGGTGGTTGGCTAGGAGGAACAAACTTCAAGCTCAGCATGAATGAGCTAACTCTAAATACTTAGAATAGCTCTTTTAATATTGCCTCTGCTGCTTGTTCTCCTGAGTGAATACAGTCCGGTATTCCTACCCCGCTGTAAGCGTTGCCGGCAATTTCCAGGCACTGGTGCCGGTTTAACTTCTCTTTGATTTTTTCTACAATTTGCAAATGTCCTACATGGTATTGCGGCATTGCTTCTGGGTATCTCTTAAGAATTGTGAATTCTGGAGCGGAACTAATCCCTAAAATTTGAGATACTTCTTTCTCTGCCTCTTGGATTAATATAGTATCCTCTAGATCACAAATACCCGGGTTTAGAGCCCCCCCTACAAATGCACGGAGTAAAACGTAGCCCCGGGGAGCACGTCCCTCGAACTTAATACTGCTAAATGAGCAGGCTATTAAATTGCTATTTTCTATATCGGGAACTACAAAACCAAAACCGTTAAGATCATGTGATATGTCCTCTCTCTTATATGCAAGAATTATTACTGCAGAAGATGCGTATTCGATAGATGATAAATCAGACCCCAATGATGGATCAAAATTTTGTATTAGAGATGCCGCGTGATAAGAGGGGGTAGTTATAATAATTGCGGAAGCATCAGTTGTCCTCTTTTGAGTTAATACCTTCCAACCTTGATCAGAAGGAGTGATTCTCTTAACAGTTTCACCAAGGCTTACTGAATTCTCAGGGAGCTTACTCTCAATTGTATTAATCAGAGTTCCCATCCCGTTTTTAAAAGATAAGAAGTGACTGTAACGTGCTCCTATGTCACCCTCATTCTCTTTCTCGTTGTAAGACATACCTTTTATAACGCTCCCGTATTTCTCTTCCAATTCTAAGAATTGGGGCATAGTAGCTCTTAAGCTGAGTTTTTCAGGATCTGCAGTGTAAACTCCTCCTATCATTGGCTGTGCTATTCGTTCCAATGCTTCATTTCCAAAACGGCGTCTGACAAAAGATGCGAGGCTTTCATCATCAACCTCTTTTTTGGATATAAATAGATCCATTAACATTCTTAATTTTCCCTGCCAGGAGAATAAAGAGGTTTTCAAAAACGGAAGTATTTTTGAGGGTGCCAGCATTAGAAAGCCTTCTGGAACAGGGACCAGCCTTTTTTGCCATAAAACGAAAGTTCCTCTTTTCTTTTCATTTGTTTCGATTAAATCCTGGTCCAGGTCAAGCCTTTTAGATAGGTTAAGCGCCCAAGGCCTTTTTGTGAAGAACATATCAGGCCCTTCCTCAATAAGAAATCCGTCCTTTTCAATTGTAGAGATAGCGCCGCCCAGTTTATCACTTTTTTCAATTAAAAGTATTTCGAGATCAAGATTGTTTTCTTTTTGTATTTCGATGATACGGTGTGCTGCGCTTAGCCCTGTTATTCCTCCTCCTATGATTACTATCTTCTTACTCATGGGGATTATTTAACCATAGTTAGGGAACTTATAAAGAGGTGGGATTCTAGATGAGGGCCTGTATTTGTAGAATCTTAAGATACTAAGTCCCTTTAATATTTGGCTGATACTACAACTATAAAAAGATTTTGAAACCGCCTGTAAAGATATAGATAATGGCTGCTATTGAGAGAAATGGGCCGAAGGAGAGGGCGTATTTTAAATCTCCCTTTCTTGTGATAATTATAGAAAGTCCAACTATGGATCCCAGTATAGAGCTTAAAAATATTACGAAAAATACTCCCTGCCAACCTAGAAAAGCACCTATTAATGCAAGTAGCTTGACGTCTCCCATCCCCATCCCCTGTCTCTTTCTAATTATTTCATATGTATAGGCAATTAGAAGTAATATACCTCCGCCTAATATCACTCCGAATAAAGAGTCCAGTATCGGTACTTCGTTTAGGAGCTCAAAGAAATTTTGGAAACCAAAGCTGAAATTGCTTACTAATTCCAGGCTATTTTGCCAGTTCGTTGTGAGTGCTTTGTAAAGGATTCCTACTAATATCCCTGGATAAGTGATTACATTTGGGATTATCATATGCTTAAGATCTACAAATGTTATTACTATCAGTCCCGAGATGAATAATAAATAAAATAAAGTGTCCAGGATCATTCCGAATTTCCACAAAGTTGCCACAAAAAGTAGTCCTGAAAGAATTTCTACAAGGGGATAACCAAATGAAATTTTTGAGTTGCAATGAGAACACCTACCCCCTAAAAATATGTAGCTCAGTATTGGAATATTATGATAAAAGCTGATGCTCTTTTTACATGAAGTGCAGTGTGATCCGGGATAGACGATCGACTCTTCTCTAGGCAGTCTGTAAATACAGACATTTAAAAAACTGCCAATTATTGATCCAAGAATGAAAGATAATATGAAAAGAGGGATTTCTGCACTAGGCACGGGATTGACCCGGGTGAGCTTTGACTATTTGCTCAGAAAGAGCGGATAATTTCTGCTTTATTTCTTTTAGTGCTTCAGCGAAATGGGCCCCGGTTATCTTTAAGCTTTTTTTACGGTTCTTAATATGCTCTCTTATCGCAATCATTGATGCCCTTTGACAAAGTAGCTCAATATCAGCACCTGAAAAACCTAGAGCTTGCGCTGCTATCTCTTTTAATTTAGCATCTTTTGATATGGGCTTTCTGCGGGTATGAATTTTTAATATTTCATATAATTCCTTTTCTTCCGGATATGGGAAATTAAGAATAATATCGAATCTGCCGGCTCTAAGAAGTGCGGGGTCTACTATGTCCACCCTGTTAGTTGCGGCTAGAATCAGGACTTCTCTTAGATCCTCTATTCCGTCCATTTCCGTAAGCAGCTGACTTACTACTCTTTCCGAAACTCGTGTTCCGTCTGATTCTCTTCTGCACGGTGCTAGTGCGTCTATTTCGTCGAAAAATATTATGCAGGGCGCTACTTGTTTAGCCTTTTTAAAAACGTCCCTTACCGCATGCTCTGATTCCCCGACATATTTTGAAAGCAGTTCAGCGCCTTTGATTGAGATGAAGTTAGCCCCGCTTTGTTTTGCAAGCGCTTTTGCGACCAGAGTTTTCCCGGTTCCCGGTGGGCCGCATAATAATATTCCCTTAGGGGCTTTTGCTTCTGTAATTTCAAAAAGGTCTTTATGAGTAAAGGGCCAGATAACGGCTTCAACGAGCTTTTCTTTTATATCATTCAGCCCGCCTATATCTTCCCATGTGACTTTTGATATTTCTACAAATATTTCCCGTATAGCGGAAGGTTCAACCTCTTTTAAAGCATCCATAAAATCACTCATTTCTACCGTAATTGGTCTTATGTTCCGGTTCTCTGTCTCTACTTTATCTTCCTCTTCATCAAAGTCCGGAAGCGATCTTCTAAGCGCTTTCATCGCAGCTTCTCTACACAGGTTCTCTATATCGGCTCCAACAAAACCGTGCGTTAAGTCAGCTAGACGTTCCAGATCCAAGTCCTCATCAAGCGGCATCCCGCGAGAATGAACCTCTAGAATCTGGAGTCTTCCATTACGGTTCGGAACGTCCAGGCTCACTTCTCTGTCAAATCTGCCAGGTCTTCTGAGTGCCGGATCAAGAGCAGACGGGCGGTTTGTAGCTCCAATGACTACAATATTTCCCCTGTCCTTTAATCCATCCATCAAAGAAAGAAGCTGTGCTACAATTCTCTTTTCAACATCGCCTGAGGCTTTATCTCTCTTTGGAGCTATGGCGTCCAGTTCATCAAGAAAAATTATTGAAGGTTGATTTCTCGTTGCTATATCAAATATCTCTCTTAAGCGGGCCTCACTTTCCCCATAAAACTTGTGCATTATCTCGGGGCCGTTAATTACCTGAAAATTGGCATCACTCTCATGGGCTACCGCCTTAGCTAATAGTGTTTTTCCGCTACCAGGCGGACCTACGAGGAGTATTCCCCTTGGTGGATTGATCCCCATTTTCTCAAATAACTGGGGGTACTTAAGTGGCAACTCAACAATTTCTCGTATTTTCTTTAATTGTTCAGTGACACCGCCAATATCCTCATAACTGACTTTAGAACTATCAAATCTCTCTTTGGGCCGTTTTTTAATATCTAGCTTCGTAGAGGCTCTAATGATTACTGAGCTTGATGGCAGTATCCCAATGACTTGAAAGTCTTCCTTCTTTTTGCCGGGAAGATTTACTCTAAGTTTATCTCCTAATGTTATTGGAAAACCGTCGAGACGATCCCGCAAATATCTATTATCGTTCCCGTTATATAGAATGCGGTTGTTCTTGGGAGCTAAGACTACTTTTGTCGCAGACTTTGAGTTAACCTTTTTTACGAAAATATGTTCATCAATATCGACGCGTGCGTTTTCCCTGGTGACTGAATCTATTTCTATGATCGACTTTTTATTAGATGTTTTATCAAGGGGCATAACTCGAACAATGGTTTTTCTCTTCCCTCCAATCTCGACCAAATCCCATGCCTCAACGCCTAGTTCTCGCATGTCTGCAGGGTTAAGTCTCGCAAAACCCTTAGCAGAGTCCTTCTTTGCTATCTCACATATCTTGAGTGCTATCATAGTTTAAGCCTTAAAAAATAATACCGCTAACAGAATTACGGTCAAGAAGAAATTAAAATCGTAGCCAAATGATTGAATAAAACTCTTATATTTATTATACTGTATCCAACACTGAATATGCAGCGTACCTGTGATACTTAAATCCCTTACTCTGAGAAATTTTAAATCCTATGCGTCTGAAACTTTTAGTTTTCACGACCGATTTAACCTAATACTTGGTGAGAACGCGCAGGGTAAAACCAACCTGCTTGAGGCTATACATTTCTTATTAGCTTTCAGACCATTTAAACAATTAAGAACGGAAGAGATTATAAGATTCGGAAGCTCTGAGTGCGGGCTCAAAGGTGAAATTCTGTCACATATGGGTTTTGATGAGGTACACATTCTGCTCAATGAAGATCATAAAACACTGAAGCTTAACAGTAAAATTGTTTATCATACATCAAAGGTTTATGGTAGGTATAATATCGTCTCGTTTCTACCAACTGATCTTGAACTTATAAAGGGGGGTCCACAGGGTAGGAGAAGGTATATAGATGCTCTTATTTGTGCGCTTGAAGGTGCTCATCTTCGTGATTTAAAGCTCTATCACAGGGCTCTAACACAAAGAAACGCGATTTTGGCCAAGACTTCCGCTATAACCTCTGATAAAATTGAGGTTTGGGATGAAAAGTTGGCCGAGGTAGGAAGTCAGGTGATATCCAGAAGGCTTGAATTTATAAGCAAGATCAAGCCTCAACTAAATAAAATATACAAACTTACTTCAGGACTTGATCAAGATATCCAAATTCACTATAAAAGCTCAATTGACCTAGAAGGCAATTTAGAGCAGTCATTTAAAGATATGCTCAGGCTAAAGTTTGAGATAGATAAAAAAAGGTTTCATACGACCGTAGGTCCTCACCGGGACCAAATTAGCTTTTCTATAGCAGGTAAGGACTCTGCTGTGTATGCATCTCAGGGAGAAGCTAAGAATCTCGCTCTTTCGTTAAAGACTTCTGAGATTGAGATGATCAAGCAGTTTCTCGGGAGAACTCCAATTCTACTTTTAGACGATGTAACTAGCGAACTTGATGGTCAGAGGAAAAAGTTTTTGTTCAAATTTCTAGAAGATTTTCCAGGACAAATCTTTATTACGACAACAGATATAAAAGAGATTTTATATAAAGGAGAGATTAGAGTATTCCATATAATAGATAAAAAAGTCAGGCAAAAACACATACTAACTTGATTTACCCTGAATTAAGTATATTTATATATCGAGTAAGAACCTTAAAATTGTTTTTGTTACTAATATTGGAGAGATATAAATGAGTGAAATGGCATTTCAGGACCATTGGGAGCATAATGAATGTTGGGGATGTGGGTGTAACAATGAGCAAGGGCTTCATATAAAGAGCTACTGGTCGGGTGATAAATCTATTTGCGTATGGACGCCTAACAAAAGCCATAAAGCAGGCCCCGCAGGATATCTAAACGGCGGTGTAATTGCTACCATAATTGATTGCCACTCAATTTGTACCGCCATTGCGGATGGATATAAGCAGGAGAATAGAGGATTAAATAGTGAGCCTTTTATTTGGTATGTTACCGCATCAATTAAAATTGATTATCATAGACCGACGCCTATAAATAAAGATGTTACTTTAAAGGCAAAAGTTACTATGAGAGAAGGAAGGAAACTCCTAGTGGTTTGTAAACTTTTTTCAGGTGATGAAAAGTGTGCGAGCTCTGAGGTGCTGGCTGTAAGAGTACCGACAGAGAATTGGTTCAATCAATAAATCTTTCATAGATGCTCCATTCGTAATCATTATAAGATCCGATTTCAATGTTATGACACGTATATTAATACTGCTACTTTTTATTATTGCCGGGCTTGTTGTTCCTTCTTTTGCCCAGGAGGTTCCAACTCCTGTCAGGGCAAAGTTAGTAGCTGATATTGCTGCTGTTAAACCGGGCGAATCTTTTAATCTGGGCGTGTTAATGGAGATCGACCCAGGTTGGCATGTCTACTGGGAATATCCGGGAGAGGCGGGATTACCCACTCGTGTTCAGTTTAAAGTTCCCGATGGAATTAGAGATGGAAAAATAAACTGGCCAATTCCAAATGCTTATCATAAATCTGATGGTGGCATTGAGTATGGCTATGAAAATTCCCTACTTCTCTGGACTAATATCGATGTTCCTCCGAATGCAGAATTAAATTCGAGTTTTGAGATAGATGCCGCAGTATCATGGATAAGTTGTAAAGAGATCTGTATACCAGGGAAAGCAAATCTTAAATTTGATGCGAAAGTAGGTGATTTTAGAAAACCTGCGGATACAGCCATTTTTTTAGAGTGGCAAAACTCATTGCCGCATATGCTATCGGATAGTAAAATTCCTTTTAATGTTGAGATCAGCACAATTAAGGCCGATGAAGATAGAGTTCGTGTCGGTGTCACATTGGCATCTAAATCAAATGCGGATAAGATAGAGTATTATCCGAATCCCGGCAATTTTCTTATAGTTCAAAACCTTAAATATGTGACATCGCCGGATAATAAAAAAACAGAAATTAGTTTTGAGGTCAAAGCAAAAAACGGAGTTCAATTGTCTGAAACCGTGTTAGACGGTTTAATTGTTTTTACAAATATTAGTGGTAAACGTTCAGGAGTT
>SMWY01000074.1 GCA_004356555.1 Candidatus Dadabacteria bacterium | reverse complement strand
CCTTGATTTAGATAGTCGTCTAAAACTTCAAGCGGATCTGCGTTAATAAGCTTAGTGCTTCCATGAGATTTAATCGTGACTTCCCAACCGTTTGAGGAAAAGGAAACTTCAGGCTGTGTAAAGGCTATATAAGAAGGGATTTCCCTTTGATCTCCGCACCAGCCACCACCAGAGTCTAATAGAAGAGAAGAGTATTGATTAGACAATTTCATTGTGCCCAAAAGATTAACTCTATTGTTGATATTTACAATAAGGACGCAGTGGACTTTATATGTAAGGGATTCTAACTAAAAGTGATATTTACCTTATTCTTAGCAAATACAACTAGTACAACTCGGAAGTTTAACAAGCGGATAAGTCGCGCTAACTCATCCTAGTCACTGAGAAGTGTTGGGTGAAAATCATCTGCTGGTTCACTCGTTGTACTGGTTTTAACTAGCGAATTCCCTGTAGCTTGCTACAGGGAGTTTCATTTGACGGAGATCTGGTCTTCTTTAGCATATCAGAAGATCTCGCTCAGGTAAGCGGAATTAGTATAAGTAAAACGAACCTGGTTTATTTGGTTTGTATTGCTCTGGTTGTTGCAATAGGAGTAAAGGTGGTAGTAGGTCTTCTTACGGCTGCTCTGGTAGCAATTCCAGCCAGTGCAAGGGGATAAATCATTTATATTCATAAAGATGATTAACTATTTTAAGGCCATCACATGGACATATGACACCCAATTATTTTACCAGACAGTTTATAACAACATCAAATAATTCAATAATTTAAGTCTGTTAGGGGAATATATTAATTCATCAACTCTAAGAGTACTCGGGTCCGCTTCCACCTTCAGGGGGTGTTAGACGACCTCCTTTGGAAGTAATGGCCCCGCATTGGACACAATTTGAAGGATCTGTTCTAAGCAACTTTCGTCCATCCTCTTCATTCCATTCATATACCTGCGCCGGACACATATTTATCCAGGTCTCGGCTATAACTTCGGGCACGTCTTTGTGGATGCGAATGTGATCTGGTTGATTTTCACGGCTTCTGTTACCACTTGCATAGACGCTTGACAATTTATCAAATATGTATTCACCGTCTGACTTAGGATAGGATCTCTTATTCCCTAAAAACATCTCTTTTTCACTATCCCGATGCGCTTTGAACCTGCCACCAGGGAATAAACCACCTGTAACTGTCATCAATCCCGCAAGTATCAAACCTGGAATAAACCCATTCTGAAACGCTTGTCGCATATTTCTGACACGGTACAGATCGTTCCAAATAAAACTCTTCTTTATAGCCTCATCATAACCACTCAAGGAATCTGAATTTAAGAGATCCTTTTTCTCTTTTAATGCCGAAAATATGGTTTCTGCAGCAAGAATACCGGACAACATTGCATAATGAATACCCTTAAGTGAAGGCACATTGACAAAGCCAGCTGAGTCACCAATTAGGACTGCCCCCGGCACATGGAGGGGATTAGGGACTGCGTAAAATCCACCTTCAGGTATAGTCTTTGCTCCCCATCCATCTTCCAAACGTTTCCCGCCCTCAAGCAAACCTTTCACCATAGGATGTGTTTTCAACTCTTGAAGTAAATCATGAACGGATAGAGTTGCATCGGTATAATCCAGGCCAACAACAAGTCCAATACAAATCTTCTCCAATCCCATAGGATATATAAAGCTACCGCCAAATTCACTGTACTTTTTTGATCCCCTAAGAGGCCAACCCATCGTATGTATCACTCTATCTAGCGGATTTGGTACCTCCCATATCTCTTTTACACCCAACGCGTAAACCTGTGGATTATCCCTTTTTAAATTGAAATGATCTATTAATGCTATTGAAAGGTGCCCAGTAGTGCCTTCCCCAAGAACTGTGACTCTAGCGAGGATATCAGAACCGGGTTGAAAATTCCCCAATGGTTTGTTGTCCTTATCGAGTCCTTTATCATCGGTCCTCACACCTCTTACTGCTCCATTTTCAACAAGAAGTTTCATACCAGCCATTTCGTTAAAAATCATAACACCTGCTTCCTCAGCCTTTTCACCTAACCACTTAGCCATTTGACTAATTGAGCCAACAAAGTTTCCCTTATTGTGCATAGTTGGAGGAGTGGGTAGGCGTAAGGCGTTTTTCTTGGTTAAAAAATAAACCGCATCCTTTTCAACCGTTCCCAGGAATGGGAAGTCTGCATCTTTCAGATCAGGAAACAAGGTTCGAAACGAGATAGGATTTACAACAGCTCCAGATACCAGATGGGCACCAGGGTATTTTCCCTTTTCAATTATAGCTATAGGAATTTCACCTAACGAATCCATTATTTCGGGTTCCTCCGAAAGAAGTTGTGCCAAGCGAATAGCACTGGCAAGGCTCGCAGGACCGGCACCTACAAACAAAATACCTACCTCAACTTGGTCCTCAGGCTTATCAGTAATCCCAGAGATGAACTCATCTTGCTCGAGTGGTGGTTTAAATTGAGCCGGTGTATTTGACATTATTTAATTCCCCTCCGATTAAAAATTGTGAATAATGGCTGGATATTACAGATACAACTCCACCCCCAAAAACTATTCCTATTTTATCAAAAACCCTCCAAAAGTCAAGCCAACGTCTTACAACCAAGAATACCCCTAGTAGTAGGCGCCTTCAGGATAATGTATAATATATCATATATATATTATATCGTAAGTCAATATACATACTTGATAATAATTTATAAAGTTAAAAAGACCGAAACAATAAGGATTTAAATAACGTTTGCAATTAAAGTAATCTTATATAAAATGCCGTGTATATTGTTATGATAAAAAAAATCAAAACGATACTTGCACTTCCTTTTGAGGATTTTTTCTCGGGACTTGAGAGCTGCCTTACCAGACTCTCTCCTTTTTATATTGCGGCACTGATAATATCTTTTCTAGTTTCCTGGTGGATTTATGTACCCCTGCATGAACTAGGCCACGCATTGGGCTGTATATTAGGAGGAGGGACTGTAAGCAAGCTTGAGATAAGTCCTATGTACGGAGCTTTATTTCTTAAGGAAATTTTTCCATTTGTTTCGGTTGGCTCAGAGTATGCCGGACAACTGACCGGGTTTGATACAAAAGGCAGCGACTTAATTTATCTCCTAACCGATTTCTTTCCGTTTCTTCTGACGATATTTGTAGGCGTCCCATTGCTAAGATCTGCTGCCGGTTCTAAGCCGCTTTGGGCTGCGATAAAGCTAGGCTTAGGCTTACCTATAGCATTTGCTCCTTTTATTTCGTTCTCAGGGGACTACTACGAGATGGGATCTATCATAATATCCCGAATTGCCGGCTTTATTTCTCCCGCTTTTGAAATCAGCAGATGGAGGAGTGATGATCTGTTTAAACTTGCGGATGAGCTCTTTTTTAAAGGCACAACATACGGATTCATCGATATTGTAGGCGTTGCTAGCTCTTTTCTACTTGGAATAATTTTAATTTACGTAACGTATATGCTGGGTGTTTTGTGGAGCAGGATTATATTAGGTTCCGGGAACAAACCGTCTCAATAAGTTAGATTGCTATCTCTTCTTCTTGGGCTTTTTCTTTTTAGGCGCTTGTCTTGGAACAGATTTCTCGGGCTTAACTTTTTTAACACTCACTTTATTTCTCAAGAGAAAGAGGTAAGCACCAATTAAAAAAGGCTCGAACCTTACGACCATATTGTCTACGAAGCCCCACAGGAACTCCCAGAAAATTATTGTAACACTTCCGGGGTTTTCAATACCCTGAGCGGCCATTACCGCCGTAAGCTTTTGTCCTTCAAGGGTAAAAACGAATAGAAAATGGACTACAACCAATATGATCAAGGCCTCTAAATAAAGCCATTTACTTTTTATAAAAGGATAAAATGCCGCCATAATTGCAAATGTAAGAGGAGCATTAAATGTATAGTTTGAGATAGGAATATCGATAGTGGTTTTAATAACTTGAGTTAAACCGTATTTATTGGTAATAAAACCAACCGATATAATATCTTTATTTCTTACTATTTCGGTTATATCCAAGCCCTTAAGAAGGGAAACCAAATAAGAGGCTATAGTCGTAATAGTCATTCCGTAATAGCCCTTGATAAGTAGCCAGATTAGAAGAGAGACAATATATGCGACTACAAAGATGACAGCCGTCTTTATAATAATACTTTTAACTGACTGCTTGCTGTTGTTTTGGTTGTTCATGGCTTAGGTAAGATAAATAGAGTACAAACGTGCCAAGAGCTACAGCTATCATGACCCCTTGAGCAACATATATATGTATTAAATCAAATAGATCTCTATGATAAACTCCCGCATAGGCCAGAGCCACTATTCGGATCAAATTGAGAACCTGTATAACCAAAAAGCCCGCTGTAAATCCTATTAACCTATTTTTCCAAGTAGCCGGGAAGGTCAATATAGCTACGGTATATATCATTACTGCCTCAAGCCCGTTACAGCCAAATTCTATATCGAGCGAAATCGAGGGGAGGTTAATAAGTGATCCACTATACGTAGAGGTTATCCCAAAAATCTCAAGAATATTTGCAGTTAAAAAAACTATGGCGTTAGAATAAGCGCCGTTAATATCCAAAATATCCTGGACTGGTTTAAGCCCTATCAGAAGAAAAAATACTCCCATTAGAACTACATAGGTAACAATAAAGCGAATAACACTAAGAGACTCAGATTTTTTTACACCACTTGATTCTTTATTATTATCAACCATTTTTTACCTATATTAATAGATTTTTAAATCTCATCCTCAGATGGAATTAAATAGAGTAGATAAATATACCATGGATTAAAAAAATTAGGAGCTTATTAAGCTCAATATTTTATTTATTCACTGGCAGGAGGTTATTCTCCATAAAACTGAAATAACCGTCTTTCCCTACAATTATATGGTCCAATACTCTAATATCCAGTGCGAAGGCAGCAGATGTAATTTCCTTTGTGAGGATTTTATCTTCTTTTGATGGTGTGGGATTGCCGCTTGGATGATTGTGGACGAGTATAACCCCTGAGGCATGACGAGAAAGTGCAGACTCAATTATTCGCCTAGGATATACAGCAACGTTATCTAAGGTCCCTTCCTGAAGGAGGGCATAATCTATCACTTCATTCTTTACATTAATATAGATGGCCATAAAGACTTCATTTGATAATCCGGAAAGCTTAACCCTGGAAAAGTTAATTACAGCATCGGGAGATGAAAGAACATCATGCTTCTTCATGTTCTCAGCAAGATAGGTACAGTAAAGTTCTTTTACAAGACGAATAAGAGAGGCCGACATTGGGCCTACGCCCTTTAACTTCTCGAGTTCATCCTGGTCTGCATCTAATACTCCAGGCAAACTGCCAAACCTATTTATTAGTTTTTTGGCAACAGGTTTTACATCTCTACGGGGAATTGAGAATGTTAGTAAAAGCTCGAGCAGCTCATAGTCATGCATTCCATCTGCTCCGGCCTTCTGAAACCGTTCTCTTAATCTTTTTCTATGATTAATATAATGAGGAGTATCGGACATTTTTTGACGGAGTAATTTTAACCTTTTAACACAAATTTTAAATTGTTTTAATCGCAATATAACTAAGCTGTGCAAAATAGCACCACTTACTCAAGGAGAGAATTTAACCTCTCTTAGCATAAATTGACAGAACTCTGTAAATGCTGTTAAATTCCAATTCCTATGACAAAAGCAAATTTTCTGCCTTTTAACTTCCTAGGGCTTGATGCAGCGGATACGGATCTGAATAGAGCAAAGGTTGTAATCCTTCCAGTGCCCTTTGAAAGAACGGTCTCATTCGGAAGGGGAACATCCAAAGGTCCCCATTCTATCATTTACGCATCGAGGTCTTTAGAGCTTTATGATGATGAGCTCAATTATGAACCGTGCGGCGTTGGAATTCACACTCTTTCTGAACTTGAATCTAATGTCGATCCAGCTCAAATGGTAGGAAACCTGAGTGATGTATGCACTGAACTATTAGATAAAGGAAAATTTATTATCACCTTGGGCGGGGAGCACTCAATAACATACGGAACTGTAAAAGGACATAAAAATAAGTTCGGTGAATTCTCGGTTTTAAACATAGACGCACACTGTGATCTTAGAGACACATACGAAGGGACGAAATTTAACCACGCTTGTGTTATGAGGAGAATTCTTGAGGAAGGAATCCCTGTAACGGAAGTAGGGATCAGGAGCTACTCAGCAGAAGAGGCTGAATTTATAAAAGACCGAAAAGATATAAAAATAATTCACGGACGGGAAATTGCTGAAAGTAAAAAAGTAAAATGGGTTGAAGACGCCCTATCAACCCTTCTACCAAAGGTCTATATAAGCGTAGATATAGATGCATTTGACCCTTCTATTATTCCTGGGACTGGGACACCAGAGCCCGGGGGACTTGACTGGTATCAAGTAATCGGGCTAATAAGAGAGGTTTTTAGAAGCCGTCAGGTAATAGGGTTTGATATAGTAGAGCTTGCGCCTATAGCAGGCATTATGGGTCCCGATGTCTTAGCTGCAAAGCTGGCATATAAGGCTATAGGATATAAATTCAAAAAAAATCTGTAATTAAAAATTTAGAACCTGGGCTACCTTTCCTCAAATTCATTAGAAACAAAAAAGCGGACCAACCTGTAAGGGAAAGTCCGCTTTTTCTTTTATAAAATTTAAATTTCAGTTTATTTACATCATTCCGCCCATACCGCCCATTCCTGCACCACCGCCGCCTCCGGCATCTCCTCCGGCAGGTCCTGGTTTGTCAGCAACAAGGGCTTCTGTTGTAAGAAGTAGTCCCGCTACACTTGCCGCGTTTATCATAGCGCTCCTTGTTACCTTGGCAGGATCGATAATTCCAGCTGCTATCAGGTCGCGGTACTCAAGCTTCGCGGCATCAAAACCATGTGACCCCTTCTTCTCACTTACCTTACCCACTACAATTGATCCGTCCCATCCTGCATTGCCTGCTATCCCCCTGAGCGGCTCTTCAAGAACCTTCTTTATGATTCTTACCCCTGCTCCTTCCTCTGCGTCTGCGCCCTTAAAGGCTTCCACATCTTTTATTGCTCTTATTAAGGATACTCCGCCCCCAGCTACAATCCCCTCTTCCACTGCGGCCCTGGTTGCGTTAAGCGCGTCCTCGACCCTTGCCTTCTTCTCTTTCATCTCGGTCTCTGTCGCTGCTCCTACTCTGATCACAGCCACACCACCTGCTAGCTTGGCAAGCCTCTCCTGGAGCTTCTCTCTATCGTACTCCCCGCTTGCTTCGTCTACCTGGGCTTTGATCTGTCTTATTCTTCCCTCTATTTCCCCCTTCTTCCCAGATCCGCCGATTAGTGTCGTATTATCTTTATCTATTATTACTTTCTTTGCTCCACCCAAATCAGCCATCTTTGCATTCTCAAGCTTCATCCCAACTTCTTCTGCGATCACCTTCCCACCTGTTAGTACTGCTATATCCTCTAACATGGCTTTACGTCTATCGCCAAACCCGGGTGCTTTTACTGCTGCTGCTTTAAGCGTGCCTCTCATCTTGTTAACCACTAACGTGGCAAGTGCCTCGCCCTCTATATCCTCGGCCATTACAAGTAGCGGCTTTGTGCTCCTTGCTACTTCCTCTAAAAGCGGTACTAAGTCTTTCATATTGGATATTTTCTTGTCGTACATTAAGATGATTGGATCCTCAAGCTCTATTTGCATTTTCTCAGTATCAGTGATGAAGTAAGGACTTAGGTACCCTCTGTCAAACTGCATACCTTCTACTACTTCAAGCTCAGTTTCCAAGGTTTTTCCTTCTTCTACTGTGATTACTCCGTCTTTACCCACTTTCTCCATTGCGTCTGCAATGATGTTCCCTATGGTTTCGTCTCCGTTTGCTGAAACTGTGGCAACCTGGGCTATCTCGGTACGCCCTTTAACCTGCTTGCTTTGTTTCCTTATGCTGGCCACTACTACTTCCACTGCTTTATCTATCCCTCTTTTGAGCTTCATAGGGTCATGTCCTGCTGCTACGAGCTTAATACCCTCTCTGTATATTGCCTGAGCCAATATTGTAGCTGTCGTGGTGCCGTCTCCGGCAACGTCGCTTGTCTTAGAAGCCACTTCCTTTACCATCTGGGCTCCCATGTTCTCAAAGCGGTCCTCAAGCTCGATCTCTTTTGCCACCGTTACTCCATCCTTCGTTACTACAGGAGCTCCGAATGTCTTCTCTATTAATACATTCCTTCCTCTGGGACCAAGTGTGGCTTTTACTGCGTCGGCCAGAATGTTTACTCCAGTCAATATTGCGTCCTGTGCCTCTCTGCCAAATTTTATTTCCTTTGCCATGGTACTTTACGCCTCCTGCATAATTTCTATATTTGAAAATTGCTATTTGGTAACTATAGCTAAAATCTCGTCTTCTCTTACTATAAGATAATCTTTGCCTTCAACACTGATCTCTGTTCCGCCGTATTTACTAAAAAGAATCTTGTCACCCTTCTTAACATCAAGCGGCTTTACGACTCCGTCAGGGAGTATAACCCCAGTGCCTACTGCAACTACCTTACCTTCTTGTGGTTTTTCTTTAGCGGTTTCAGGGATGATAATACCGCCCTTTGTTTTTTCTTCAGCATCTAGTAACTGTATTAGAACCTTGTCGTGTAGTGGTCTTACCTTCATTACATACTTCCTCCTTAAATGTGATTAATTCTTATAAGCTAAGCACGAATATTACCGTGTCAAGATTAAAATTTTATCGATGGATTTATATCTGGCAGGAGTATCAACCCTTCCGGAGTATTAGCCCTATATAATTAAAAGAATTAAAATAACTCTCTGGAAAACTTTGTCAAGTAAGCACTGGTAGCTAACTAGGAAAACAGTTATTATTGAAAAATGCATGTATTTAGAGATTAGTTAACAGGACTTGGCAAATAAAGATAAAAACAGTATGCCTTTGACAGAAGTAATCTCAGTAAAAGATCCCGAATCACCTAAAAAAGCAGCTTTAATTCTGAAACGCGGCGGAGTAATCATATACCCTACCGAAACTCTCTACGGTATTGGTGCTTTTGCTTCGATAAACGATTCCGTTGAGAGAATCTTCGACATTAAAGGAAGGCCGCACGGAAAACCCATACCTATCCTTGTACGAGATATAGATATGCTCTCTGAAGTTGCCGAAGTTACGGAACTTGCTTTATCTCTTGCAAGTAGATTCTGGCCTGGAGCACTCACCCTAATTCTTAAACAAAAGGCTGATTTGCCGGAACTCATTACGTGTGGAACGGAGAAAATAGCAGTAAGAGTATCTGCTAATCCCTTTATACAGGGCCTGTTTGAATTGATTAATGATCCCCTAACTTCAACTAGCGCCAACATTAGCGGAGGTGCTAATTTAACGGATTTAGGAGAGCTATTTGAGACTTTTAATGGGAAGGTTGACCTTATAGTCGACTCTGGTAAGATTCCCGAATCGAGAGGCTCTACAATAGTTGATTTAACACTTGATACGCCCCAAATTTTACGGGAAGGGGATATAAACACAAACACGCTGAAGGAGTTTATTGATGGCAACAGTTAAAGGATTTAGAGGTATCAGATACAATCCGGAGAAAATTGAAAATTTTGCCGACGTTCTGGCTCCGCCATATGATGTAATTAACTCTAGCGAGCAAGAAGAACTTTATAATAAAAATCCCTACAATGTTATAAGACTCATATTATCAAAAGGCGAGGGGGACTCGAAATACGAAGAGGCGGCCCAAACATTTAGATCCTGGATTGAAGACGACACACTCACCCAGGACGAAGAGCCCAGTATCTATCCCTACTATCAGGAATTTGAAGAAGGTCACAAAAAGCTAACCAGAAAGGGTTTTTTAGCAGCTGTAAAGATTGAGGACTTCTCGACCAAGAAGATACTTCCTCACGAAAGGACATTCCCTAAGCATAAGAGGGACAGGCTTAAGCTAAACACAGCATGTAAGGCAAATATGAGCCCTGTCTTCTCAGTCTATTCAGACCCCGAAATAGCTATAGAGAAACTTTTAGATGAAAAACTTAAGGATAAGCCGATATTCGATATCACGAATGAAGACGGTGTAAGAAACAGATTGTGGAAGGTCTCAGACCCGGACACTATATCATTTATAGGAAACCATCTTGAAGACAAGAGTCTTCTGATTGCTGACGGCCACCATCGTTATGAAACGGCAATTGAATATAGGAATATTCAAAGAGAACTAAATGGCGGAGTCACGAGCGACAAGCCTTATGAATATGTAATGATGTTTCTCTCAAATGCCGAGGACGAGGGACTAATCATTAATCCCACTTACAGGGTTGTAAAGAACATGGGTAATCTTGATCTTGAAAGTTTTCTCAACATGCTTGGCGAAGAGTTTAATATTGAAAAAATGCCCTACAAGGAAGGATTATCCGATATAGGATATGAAGAATTTACGATCCTCACCAAGGACCCGGAATTTGTTTATAGGGCTTCTTTAAAAGCCAACAAGGAAGAATCTCCTAACAATCTAGCCGTAACACTCCTTCACAACAACGTATTCAATAAGATAATAGACGAAGAAAGTGCCGGCATTCTATACACAAAAGACCTGGATGAGGCGGTTCAGCTATTACGGAATGGTGAATATGAGATTGCTTTCATTCTACCGGAACTAAGGGCAAGCGATATTTTTGATATTGTCTTAACCGGTGACAGGATGCCTCAAAAAACTACATATTTTTATCCCAAGATTCTCTCAGGCCTGGTATTTAATCCACTTGCATGAAATATTTGTAGCCCGAAGCTACTTAACTCATGTTGAGACCCAGGTATGTTGCGGTGACGGGGACAGCGGCTCCTGGTAGTTACTATTCCGCGATAAGCTCTCTAATTTTCTTATCAATAGTGAGGTATGCAAGATTTGGGTCTTTATTTTCCTCACTCAAATAATACTCTCCCCCATCATGTACAAATCTAATAACCCCTTTTTTATCTATTAGAAAACTAGACGAAGTATAAGAGCGTTTTTCATCGCCAAGCCAGTACGCATTTATTACTTCCCAATCATTATCCTGAGCAATCGGAAACTCAAACCCGAACACTTTTGCTTTTCTGAGTACCAAACCCGGATCCTTGGCGGCTTCTGATTTAGGGTGATGAATACCGATAATAACAAAATCATTATCCTGATACTTGTCGTAAAAATCTACAAGTGAGGGTGCGGAGTTCACACAAAAGGGACATCCAACCAGCCAAAAGCGAATAAGAACCACTTTACCTCTTAAATCTTCAATTTGCAGTGGGTCAGTATTTAACCACTTGAGGCCTTCAAATGACGGCGCCCGCTTACCAATAAGCTCTCCACCTTCTTTGGGCTGCCAATTATCATTTTGACTAATCTCTGAGGATATAGAGAACTTATTAGATAGACAGATCAGAAGTAATGCAAAAAATATTGAATAGAGCGCTTTCATAAATATAGTCCTATTTTAATAAATATACCTTCAAGTATACATCATGCACTAGAGTTTAAGTTTACTGATTTAATAGAACTGATATATTTTCTCTGCTAATTTGAATATAGCCCCTTTTCCTTTATACTACGTCATCTCTTAATTTTAAGGCTATAATTCAGTCAATTATATGGAACCCAAATACATAAGAAATTTTTCTATAATCGCCCATGTGGATCATGGAAAATCCACACTTGCGGATAGAATCCTGGAATTCACCGGAGCCTTGAGTAAGCGTGAAATGACCGAGCAGTTTCTCGATCAAATGGAGATTGAAAGAGAAAGGGGTATAACCATAAAAGCTCAGGCGGTCAGACTAAACTATAAGGCTGATGACGGGAATACATATGAATTTAATCTAATAGACACTCCTGGTCACGTGGATTTCAGCTACGAAGTCTCAAGAAGCCTTATGGCCTGTGAGGGAGCCGTACTTATCGTAGACGCATCTCAAGGTGTCGAGGCTCAGACTGTCGCCAACGCTTACATGGCATCAGATTCAGGACTAGAGCTTGTACCTGTGATCAACAAAATCGACCTTCCGGCTGCAGACATCGAAAGAGTTAGGGGAGAGATTGAGGATGTAATTGGCATTAGTGCGGAGGAAGCTATCCCTGCAAGCGCCAAAGAAGGCATAGGGACAAAAGAGATACTTGAAGCAATTGTAAAAGGTATTCCACACCCTCCAGATAAATCCAAAGAACCTCTTAAGGCTCTTATATTTGACAGTTGGTTTGATTCTTACCAGGGCGTTGTGATGTTGATAAGAGTATTTGAGGGCAAGATTGAGACTGGAGAGCAGATTAAATTTATGTCTACCGTAAAGTCTTATGAAGTAAAGACACTGGGTATTTTTTCCCCGAGAGCTCTTGAAGTGGACGAGCTCTTGACGGGTGAGGTAGGGTTCGTAACCGCATCCATTAAGGAAATAAATGAAGCTAAAGTCGGTGACACAATTACAACACTATCCAGACCAACGGATAAGGCTCTTCCTGGCTTTAGAGAGATGAAACCAATGGTTTTTAGCGGTTTATATCCCATAGACTCCGTGGATTACGATAAGCTAAAAGAAGCTCTTGAGAAACTGGCTTTAAATGATTCATCCCTGGTTTACGAACCTGAAACCTCAGTTGCTTTGGGATTTGGATTCCGCTGCGGTTTTCTTGGTCTTTTACATATGGATATAGTAAAAGAAAGACTTGAAAGAGAATTTGGGCTTGAGCTAATATCAACTGCACCTACAGTTATATATAAAACAACTGACAAAAATGGAAAGGTATCTTACGTAGACAATCCGAGTGAACTACCTTCGCCTGACAAAATGGAACTAATAGAAGAGCCGTATGTATTAGTATCATTACACACACCCGGAATATACCTTGGGGCAATATTTGACCTCTGTATAAAAAAACGAGGCACCCAGCGAGATATCAAATATGTAACTAAGGACAGGGTAATTGTAGAATATGAAATTCCTCTCTCAGAAATAGTATTTGATTTTTACGACAAATTAAAATCAGTATCACGCGGCTATGCATCGATGGACTATGAACCTATTGGCTATCATGGCTCAGACCTTATAAAACTCGATGTCCTTGTAAACGGTGATCCAGTTGACGCACTCTCTATCATTATCCATAAGGATAAATCATACGAAAGGGGAAGAGATCTTATACAAAAGCTCAGATCACTCATCCCCAGACAGCTCTATGAAGTTGTATTACAGGCCTCAATAGGAAGCAGGGTCATCGCCCGTGAATCAGTCAAGCCAGTCAGAAAAGACGTTACCGCAAAATGTTACGGTGGAGATGTAACAAGAAAAAGAAAACTTCTCGAAAAACAAAAGAAAGGGAAAAAACGTCTCAAACAGGTAGGAAATATAGAGATCCCCCAAGAGGCTTTCCTCGCCGTTTTAAAAACCTAGAAATAAAAAACCTCTCAAAATAAATAGAGAGAATCTGAATCTTATCGCACTGTAAAATCATCTTAAATTAAAAAGCTTAGTTAACGGAGGTTAATAATGAGTTTACAAGTTGAATTAGAAGAATTATACAATGGATTTACGAAAAAGGTTCCGCCTGAAGTGCTAAACACGATGCTTGGCGTAACCCGGAGGCTAGTAGATAGTGGAATTGCTGAGAAATCCCTTAAAGTCGGAGAAAAAGTGCCCGATTTTAATCTTCCTAATCCTAAGGGTGAATCAGTCAATCTCCACTCATTATTGGAGAAGGGACCCGTTGTTTTAAATTTTTATAGAGGCGGTTGGTGCCCATATTGCAATCTTGAATTAAACGCATACCAAAAACACCTGGATGAGATCAATGATTTGGGAGCTTCTTTGGTAGCAATATCCCCTGAAACTCCTGACAATTCATTGTCCACTGCGGAAAAGAATGATCTAAAGTTCGACGTATTAAGCGATGTTGGAAATAAAACAGCCAATCAATTCGGATTAGTTTTTAAGCTGCCGTCAGAATTGCATGAGATATACTTGAAATTTGGGATTAACATACCGAAATTCAACGGAGATGATTCCTGGGAGATTCCAATGCCGGGAACGTATGTAATTGATAAAGACGGTACAGTTAAATATGCGTTTGCAGATGCCGACTACACCAAACGTGCAGATCCTGATGAGGTTATATCTAAGCTTCAAGAGTTAGGTGATTAAGAATAAAAATTAGATAAATCCTTCTTCGAAATGTGAAAGCATCCACT
>SMWY01000073.1 GCA_004356555.1 Candidatus Dadabacteria bacterium | reverse complement strand
CTATGTAAAGAGGCCATACCGCCGAGTCTTCCAGTACCGGCCACTCCTCAGATGTAAGAACTGAAAACGCTGCTTTAATTATGATAGTATCCTCAGGAAACTGCGCCTCGTTGTTTTGAAGCTGTGGGACAAGCGCGGTTTCTCCCCAGACTTGCCCTACAGTAAAGCCGCCAAGATTGTCATAGTAAACCAAAACGTAATCTACGAGGTCGACTGTGAGCCCTGTACCGTCGAATAGTTCTTTGGGTGTATCCGTACCGAGGAACATCCCGTGAATAGATTCACGTATCGGCCCGAGCCACGGCTGGTTGAACCAGCCTCGATCTTCGGCGTTCCAGTTCTCGTAATCAAAAATAAGTGTGCGCATGTCCTCGGATATGAAATCCTTAAGCGCGTTTACGTATGCTTCCGCGTTTTCCTGATTCAGACTTCCGCCGTCGAGCACCGCTATCCACGGCGGGACAACAGGGGCTTCAGGCTGGGTTATGGGATAATTATGATTTAACTCAAAAAGCGGGCCTGAGTATTCGGCCATAGTCGGGACCTGTCCATTATTATTTGCAAAAGGTTGCAAGCTAAAAATGTTCCCGTTGTTCTCACACGATACTATAAGGACTAGTAAAAAAAAGATTGCGGATGAATAAAATATGGACCGATATGTATATTTGGACTCTTTCATCTCCTATCCTTCCATATAATAGATAGTATACCCCAAAACGGGTGTAATATTGTCAAACCCCCCGGAAAAGAGTCCACCGCACTCTAATAATTTACTACTCAGCCCTTGGCTCTAAAAGGATTTATTTAGCTCTGCCCTATTTTATCTACTTATGAAAAGTCAATTGATTCTAACTACATATAACGACAAAGGGGCTTGAAAAATTAATCCTAGTCATTATATTACATATAATTTTTAGAAATACCTGCAAGACTTGAGGGACATATATATGCCAATATACGAATACGAATGCAAAAAATGCGGAAGGATAACCGAAGCTCTTCAGGGGTTTAATGACCCTCCGCTTAAAAAGTGTGAGCACTGTAAAGGGAAACTCGAAAAGCTCATCTCCTTATCATCATTTCAACTTACAGGTACCGGATGGTATTCCACTGATTACGCAAAGGGACCAGGTATTCCACCTCAGGTAGAAGATCAGGAAAACCCTGCAGTGGATAGTAACGGTTCTGGCGGCTCTGGTGATGATGCTAAAGCAACTGTTGTCGAAAGCGGCCCTTCCTCGCCGTCTGAAACATTTAAAGCTATAGAAAAAGAGACTAAGAAAGCCAAATCGCAGTCTAAAACTGTGTAATTTATATAATTTTAACAAGTCGCCCTACCCTTTGATATTTCAGTAATTTATTAAATACTGTCTCCAACAAATAACCATGGACCTAGGAATAAAAGACAGAGTCGCAATTGTTGCCGCATCAAGCAAAGGACTTGGTAAGGCTAGTGCACTAGGACTTGCAAAAGAAGGAGTAAAACTAACAATTTGCTCTAGAGATAAAGATGCACTCCAAAAAACAGCAGACGAAATTGCATCTCAAACCGGGGCAGACGTGCTTGCTATAACTTGCGACGTATCTAAAACAGATGAGATAAAAAACGTCGTTAAAGAAACCATAAACAAATATTCAAAAGTTGATATACTGATTAATAACGCGGGAGGCCCTCCTGTGGGAGCTTTTCTTGATTTCACACTCGAGGATTGGCAAAAGGCAATTGAACTAAATCTATTTAGCGCCATCACTTTTAGCAATGAGGTGATTCCCTGTATGAAGGAAAATAAATGGGGGCGGATTGTAAACATCACTTCGATGTCCGTAAAACAACCGATAGACGGGCTCATCTTATCAAATACAGTTAGAGCCGGCATAGCAGGACTCGCAAAAACTATATCAAACGAATTTGCGCCCTATAACATATTAGTCAATAATGTGTGCCCCGGGAGAATTTATACCGACAGAATAAAACAACTGGCAGAACAAAGAGCGAAGAGAGACAAGACAAGCTTTGATGAGGCCATATCGGCAATGAAAAATGACATCCCTGTAGGGAGAATCGGCAGACCCGAAGAGCTTGCAAACTTAATTGTTTTCCTAGCTTCTGAAAGAGCAAGCTACATTACCGGAACTACTATCCAGGTGGATGGGGGTCTTATAAAAGGGCTCATGTGAGCCAATTTACAAAAGGACATGTGAGTATAGATATGCTTAAGAGAATTCTCAAAAGTATCTCGGAATCACAAAGCAATAACTCGGTACTTTATCTTGCCCTACTCTGCTTAATTTATTTTCTTATTACATCTAACTATTTATCGCCTCCTGCAAATTCCATAAATAATATTACTACCAACGAGAAAATCTATATAGAGATATCAAACAAAGACGGTTTTACAACGATCAAGAGCTTCACCAATCGTAAAGATCTTGAAGGCATGCAGAACAAATACGGACTAACAGAAAATTTAAAGACCGGAGATAGATTAATTATAAATGATGATGAAGTTCAAATCGTAAGGATAAGCGGGAGAAAGAGCCTTTCTCTTGGCGTGCCGATAGGAATAAACTCTGCCGGTGCTGAAGACCTAAAAGCCATTGCGGGAATAGGGGACGAATTAGCTGCGCGAATTATTTCTTATAGAGAATCAAATGGAGGATTTAAAAGTCTAGATGAGCTCGATTACGTAAAAGGTATAGGAAAGAAGAAATTGGCGAATATTAAAATGTCGGCAAACCTTGATTAACGGTTAAGAAGAAAATCGATCTCCGTTTCTGACTCGTCTTGGCGGAGACCGTAGTCGTTTGGATAAGTATTATAAGGCATTTCATGCTCTACTCCATCAATTATTACACTATTTCGAATTGAATCGAGTACATTTCTTCTAAGTGAGTCAACACTATAGGGAATATCCCCATATGGAGTACTTACAATTTGAATGCTGGAGGGTTTTTTAAACTTGCCATCCGGATACTTTGTAAGCGCCTCTTCCATAAAATCAATCCAGATTGGTAGTGCCGCCCGTGATCCTGCTTCTTTTTTTCCAAGGCTCTTGTGATCGTCCCTGCCTACCCAAACAGCTGTCGTTAATTTTGGACTAAAACCCACAAACCATGCGTCAGTAAAATCATTAGTAGTTCCGGTTTTCCCAGCAATAGGGGCAAGCTTGGTGAGTTTGCGGGCTCTCACTCCAGTCCCCTCTTTTATTACAGCCTGCAAGAGATCAGTCATTATAAAAGCAGTTTCGGGATTTAGTGTTTGCTCGGAGAATTCTAGAGAAGAAAAATCAACAGGCCCCTCTCTAATTAGGTCCAAAAATTCATTAGGAGTTAAAAATGTATATCCACTATCTCCGAAAAAAACATTCGCGTCTAATAGAACATCCTCTTTTAAAGACTCAAGATCACTGTCTGTGTCCCTACCCTTCTCTTTTGCTAACTCCCTTAATATATCTAACCTCTTTTCCTCTCTCTGTGCTTTTAAAGATTCCTCTTTGGACACAAATGTTCCCCCAGTGTTATCCTCTAGAATTCGCCCGTTTCGGTCGTACATGCGGAGTATGAACTGAGGCTCAACCAGCATACCCCCGGTAGCAAATACATTAAATGCCTTTACCATTTCAATCATTCTGAGATCACTACCACCAAGGGCTAGAGAAGGATAAGGATGTAGTTTTGAAGTAAAGCCAAAATTCTTTGAATAGTCGACAACATAGAAAGGATCGATTTCTAACATAACCCTAACGGTTGCCAAATTTCTTGATTTAGCAAGAGCCTGCCTTAATACGATCGCGCCCTTATACTCTCCATCATAATTCTGAGGAGCCCAATCTTTAATTACTACAGGCATATCGTACACAATAGACGTTTCTGTGTAGCCCTTATCCAACGCGGCGGAATATACTATCGGCTTAAAAGCAGAACCTGGCTGCCTGAGAGCTTGCGTTGTCCTGTTAAACTGAGAAATTCCAAAATCAAAACCCCCCACCATTGCAAGTATATGACCATTTGTATCAATTGAAATAAGAGCAGCTTGAACTAAAGGATGAAGATAAATAGAAAAGTGGTTCTTATCATCGCTTTTATTTGTAGCCTTAACACTTATTACATCTCCAACTTTTAGTTCTACAGGAATTAAACTCACCCCTTTTAAACTTGGGTCTTTAGTATTATTGAAACCCTTTCCGAATGGGGAGCTGACCATATAATTTAATATCCCGCTAGCCTCCCCTACCCCGATTTCTGCTGAGTAAATTTGTAGACCATCTTCTTTAGATTTATTTGTTTTCTTAACTTTGGTTACAACCCCGTCATATATAGTTCCCCGCTCAATATTCTGAACATTCTGATTATCTCTGAATTTATTTATTTGATCTTTATTTTTTAATTTCTTCGATACCACCTTACGGCCGCGCCTGGATTCAAGGTCAAGTACACCTCTTTTCACAGCCCACCTGGCTTCATTGTTAAGCTCTAAATCCAGAGTCGTAAAGATCTTATAACCTCCGTTTAAAAATGCTTTAGTCCCAACTTTATTTTCGAGATGCTTTCTCACATGCTCAACGAAATAGGGAGCAACCTTATAGTTAATACTCTTTCTAGGAACCACTTTAATCTCATAATCAAGCGCTTCGGCTCTCTCGTCTTCGGTAATAAAGCCGCTTTCCACCATTTTCTTAAGCACAAGCTTTTGTCTGCTCAATGATCTGTCAAAATGTTTGCGCGGTGAGAAATATTCAGGTTTTTTAGGAAGACCTGCAAGTAGTGCGGCTTCTGCTATGTTTATATCTTTTGCGGATTTACCGAAGTAATTTTGGCTTGCAGTTTCGACCCCGTAAGTGCCATCGCCCAGGTAAATATGGTTAAGGTAGAGAAAGAGTATCTCTTCTTTGGACAAATTGTTTTCAATCTTATGTGCAAGGATTGCTTCTTTAATTTTTCTAGAAATTGTTCTTTCCGGAGTTAAAATAATGTTTTTGATAACTTGCTGAGTTATGGTGCTAGCACCCCTAACCCAATCCCCTTCTTGAATATTTTCTAACATTGCACCAATAATACTTTTTAAATCGACGCCTTCATGCTCAAAGAAGCGTTTATCTTCAACTGCGATGAATGCGTTACGAGCATGGGGAGGGATATTCTCATAGCGGACGATTTTTCTTCGTTCAGCCGCAAACTCCCCAATCAATGTGCCGTCTGAAGAGTAAACCTCAGTAACAAGTATGGGTTTATATCCCGTAATAACGGTTAAATCAGGAAGGTCCTTCGTATAGAATTTATAGCCTGCATAAAGTGTTAGGACTCCGGCAGCTATTAATAGAAGACAAAATAGTACAAAGTACAAAAAGAACTTGCTTTTCTTAGGTTTTGATTTAAGTTTTTTATTCTGTTTTTTCGCCATTAAATCTAATATAGTCCGTTAAAAAGTGTAGGTTAGAGCTTACAAATTAATAATAATTATACCTGAGACAATACTATTACATAAACAAAAAATAAGCTATCATAATAATTATGAACGATAACCCTGATATAGAGACATTAGACACTTACATCCGTAAAGTGGGAAACCAGGAGATTAAGGGTATTCTCCTTAAACTCAAAAACGAAATACGGAAATCGGATGTTACATGGGAGTCAGTTAAAAATATTCTTATATCACTGGAGCAAAAAGACTCTAAGAGCGCCAAGGAAATTTTCTTGCTACTCCTTGAAAAAACGGAATAAAACAATATTTAATATATAATCCTAAAATCTAAAATAACCTTAAAAACGAACTCAGACTGGCAGTTAACAAAACAATTTATGAACATAGCTAATAGACAGAACAATGTAGTAGACAGTATGCTTAATCTGATCGGAAACACTCCGGTTATAAAGCTTAATAGTATTATACCCCCTGATTCTGCCGCAATTTGGGCAAAACTGGAAAATCTTAATCCTGCAGGTAGCACTAAAGACAGAATTTGCCTAAGTATGATTGAAGCTGCGGAAAAAGATGGATCTATAAACCCTCAGTCCACTGTTATTGTGGACGCGACAAGCGGAAATACCGGGATTGGTCTTGCGCTCGTATGCGCAATTAAACGCTACAAATTGATATTGACAATGCCGGATGACAGAAGCATGGAAAGAAGACAGCTTTTAGCCGCATATGGGGCGGAAGTTATCTTGACTCCTGCAAACGAACTCATGAACGGGGCTATAAAGAAAGCTCATGAGATCGCTAAAGCCACTCCGAATTCATTCATGGTTAACCAATTTAGCAATAAAGTGAACACACAAACCCATAGAGAAACAACCGGCACTGAAATAATGGAGCAAATTCCGGGAAAAATCGACGCCTTTGTAGCGGGGGTGGGAACTGGGGGAACAATTTCTGGGGTTGGAGAAATTCTAAAGAAATCCTATCCTGACATACATTTAGTTGCCGTTGAGCCTAAGGAATGCGCAGTTCTCTCTGGAGGCAAGGCTAATGTTCATGAATTACAGGGAATTGGACCCGGTTTTATACCTGAGATACTGAGTATAGAGATTTATGATGAAATTATTCCGGTCTCAACAGAGGACGCCCGGTATTTTACTAGGGAAATTGCCCTTAAAGAAGGACTTTTGGTAGGAATTTCAGCGGGAGCGGCAGGATATGCCGCATTAAAAATTGCTGAGAGACTGGGAAAAGGTAAACAGGTAGTGACGATTTTTTGCGATACAGGAGAAAGGTACTTGAGCACTGGTCTTTTCGATTAAGGCTAAATAAGGCCAATATTGACGTAATTATGCTTTATAATTGGGGAATCTAAGTTGAAAACCCCCTTCACTTATGCTATCATTTTGATTGGTTTATGAGTGATTAATATCATTTTATATAAGAGGAAACATTGAACAGTCAGCTATTCAAAAATTTAGTATTGTGGTTAGTTATATTTGTAGCGATTATAGCGCTCTATCAGCTTGTACACACGCCTAGAGCGGATTATGAAGAAATACCCTACAGCGAGTTCCTTTCGAGCTTGGATAGCGGGGATGTAAAAGAAATCGAGTTTAAAGGCGAGGAAATCCAGGGTAAGTACGTTGGAGCAAGCGAAGATTCGGGTGCAAGCTTTAAAACAATTGGCCCTGCCAACGACCAACTAATAAAAACACTGGAAGAAAAAGGGGTCACATTTAAATTCGATTCTGATAAAGATGGGTCTTTAACAAGCATCCTTTTAAATTGGGCTCCGCTCCTTCTCCTAGTTGTTATTATGGTTTTCTTTATGAGGCAGCTTCAAGCGGGTGGAACGAAAGCGATGTCTTTTGGAAAAAACAAAGCGAGAATGCTTGATGAAAACCAGAACAAAATCACTTTTAAAGATGTAGCGGGAGTAGACGAAGCAAAAGAAGAAATCCAAGAGATTGTAGACTTCCTAAAGAGTCCTAAAAAATTCACCAAATTAGGGGGAAGAATTCCCAAGGGTATTTTGCTTATTGGTCCCCCTGGAACAGGAAAAACACTTTTAGCAAAAGCAATAGCCGGAGAAGCTGGAGTCCCGTTTTTCATAATTAGCGGTAGCGATTTTGTTGAAATGTTCGTAGGAGTAGGAGCTTCCAGAGTAAGGGATTTATTTATACAGGCCAAAAAGCATGCGCCGTGCATCATATTCGTAGATGAATTAGATGCTGTGGGACGCCACCGTGGAGCCGGACTCGGAGGTGGTCATGATGAAAGGGAGCAAACCTTAAACCAGCTGTTAGTAGATATGGACGGGTTTGAATCAAACGAAGGAATAATCGTACTGGCTGCTACGAACCGTCCCGACGTGCTTGATCCTGCACTACTTAGACCAGGCAGGTTTGACAGGCAAGTTTTGGTTCCAAGACCTGATGTTAGAGGCAGGGAAGAGATTCTCAAAGTTCACTCCAGAAATACTCCTCTTGAAGATGATGTGGAACTCTCTATTATAGCTCGCTCCACTCCAGGATTTACAGGAGCGGATCTTGAGAACCTGGTAAATGAATCCGCCCTGCACGCTGCCAAATTCGGAAGAATGAAGATCACGAAGGACGATTTCGAATATGCCAAAGATAAAGTCATTATGGGCGTTGAAAGAAAGAGCCTTATTATTAGTGACTCTGAAAAGAAAATAACAGCCTATCATGAAGCAGGTCATGCTTTGGTTGCAAAACTGACACCCGGGACAGACCCTATACACAAAGTGACTATTATTCCAAGAGGAACGGCCTTGGGTGTAACACAGCAGCTGCCAATTGAGGACCGCTACACAATGTCCAGAACCAACCTTAATGCTACCATAATGGTGTTACTTGGCGGGAGAGCTGCGGAAGAACTCGTTTTTGGTGAAAGAACCAGCGGAGCAGGGAATGACCTTGAGAGAGTTACTGAAATAGCTCGAAGAATGGTCTGTGAATGGGGAATGAGTGAAGAAGTCGGCCCTATCACTTTTGGTAAAGGCGAGGAGCTAATCTTTTTAGGAAAAGAGATTTCAAAGCCAAAAAACTATAGTGAAGAGAGTGCGATTGCAATCGATAAAGAGATAAAATCAATACTTACAGACAACTACGAAAAAGCGAGAAAATTGCTAGAGAATAATATTGACCTTCTTCATAAAGTTGCCGAAGTCCTTTTAGATCTAGAGGTAATAGACGGTAAGGGATTAGATGAAATAATAAGAAACCATAAACCTGAGCAGTACCCGTCCTCATTGGAAAACCCATTTAGTACAAAAGGTTCCATGGCCTTTAGAGATAATAATATAAAAGACACTTAATCTTATTAAGGCATATTAGTATAGTTTGTAGAGATAAATAGGAAGTTTGTGATAATACTTAAGTTTTATTTAATTAGAGCTTTTGTTGAGGCAGGCCAAAATAAGATCGGAAATGGAAATCCAGGAAAAAACAACGCAGGGAACCCCCCCCCAAGGAAAAACAACCAACGTTAATCCGGCACCATTTCAAGAGGTGCCTACCAGAACCTCACCTCTTAGAAAAAATATCTTCAAATGTAGAGATAAGGAACTCATATTAGGCACAAAAACCCTTATTATGGGCGTGCTTAACGTTACTCCTGATTCTTTTTATGACGGCGGGAAATACACCCAAGTAGATAAAGCCTTACAGCATGTTGAGCAAATGATAGATGAAGGTGCCGATATAATTGATATCGGAGGGGAATCCACAAGACCCGGCTCTGACGGAGTAAGTGAGGAAGAAGAGTGTGAAAGGGTAATTCCGATAATAAAAGAAATTAACAAAAGGTTCGATATTATAGTTTCTATTGATACGACAAAGTCCGGGGTTGCACTTCGGGCACTTAAGGAAGGAGCTTCCATTATAAATGACATAAGCGGTTTTAACTTTGATGAGAAAATCGCTCAGACAGCTTCAAAATATGGAGCGGGTGTAGTATTAGCTCATACCCCGTCACGCCCCAAAGATATGCAAGAGAATACTCAATATAAGTCTCTAATAGACGATGTTATAGAAGCGCTTCGAGCTTCAATAAATATTGCGGAACAGAGCGGAATAGATAAAAACAGCATAATAGTAGACCCCGGTTTTGGTTTTGGAAAAACAGCGGAGCAAAACCTCATTCTTCTTAAGAATTTAGAGAAACTGCGTGAACTTGGAAAACCTATTTTAATAGGAACTTCTAATAAATCATTTATAGGCAAAACTCTTAATGCCGAAATTGACGAGAGACTTGAAGGTACGGCCGCTACCGTTGCTATCGGGATATTAAACGGAGCATCTATCGTCAGGGTTCATGACATAGCGCAGATGAAAAGAGTAAGCACAATGGTTGATGCAGTTTTAAATGTGAATTAAAGATTAATCAAAATAAGCGAGGGCGTTTTAGCAAAATATCATGTTTGATACGATACTAAATTTTAGATATATATGGGATACATTGGACATTGTACTCGTGGCTTTTATTATCTATTACGCGCTCACAATGATAGAAGGCACACGCGCACTCCAGATATTATTCGGCCTAATACTGCTCTTTGCTCTATTCTACCTTTCCCAAGGAGGGCTATTCACTCTAAACTGGATACTCGGGCAGTTCCTGGGCTCAATAATTTTAATCGTAGTAATTCTATTTCAACACGATATTAGACGTGGGCTTGCCGCAATCGGCAGAAAACCTTTCTTACTCAAAATATCATCAGGAAAAACAAAGGAGTCTTTTGTTGAAGAGGTAGTAAAAGCTTCCAGTTATCTAGCTAACCGTCAGATAGGCGCGCTTATAGTGATTGAAAGAAACAATAGCCTAGCGGATTTTATTGAAATAGGGATGAGAATCGACGCTCTATTATCAAGAGAGCTAATCATAAGCATTTTTAATCCGTCTTCTCCACTTCATGACGGTGGAATTATTATTGTTGGAGACAGAATCGCGTCCGCAGGTTCTTTTTTCCCCTTGGTCACTGATCCCGACATAGAAAGGGATTTGGGAACAAGGCACAGAGCCGCGATAGGACTTTCTTCAGAAACTGACGCCGCAATTGTTGTAGTATCTGAGGAAACGGGAACTATTTCAGTTGCATTAGCAGGAGAAATTACAAGAGGGCTTGATGCAACATCACTTCATAATGCACTGCTCGATGCTCTGGGTATTAAACGACCTAAACTAAGCACCGAAACCCCTACACTAAAAAAGGAGAAGAGTGAACAGGCAAATACCTAACGAATTATCATGGTGGACTGGCTAAAACATCCGTTTCAATCTAATGGGAACCAAGAAGGCAATAGAACTCCATTTCTAAACAATATGGGGAAGAAGGTTCTTGCTCTTGTGATTGCTATATCCCTTTGGCTGGTTGCAAATCTTCAGCACGATGTAGAAAAAAATATTACTATTGATATAAATTACGCGAACTTACCACCGGGACTCATAGTAGTTAATAACCCGCCTGAAAAATTAAATTTAAGAGTCAGGGGGCCCCGCAGCCAACTCTCTTCAATTACATCTCAAAATATGCTTTTTACAATTGACCTTTCTAATATATCTAGTGGAATGTCCAAATTCGAAATTGGCACCGACCAGATCACTCCTCCAAGAGATGTACAGGTTACAGGAATAAGCCCGGCTGAGATCAAAATTGAAGCTGATAAACTCTCAAAAAAGAGAGTCAAAGTCGAGCCCAGTATTGGAGCTCCAGAAATGGGATACGAAATTATAGGTAAACCTGAATTATCTGCATCTACTGCCCGTATTGAGGGTCCAAAGAATCTCCTGACTAAAATAAACAGCATTACTACAGATCCGGTTTCAGTAAAAGGTGAAAAATCAAAATTTACTATTGAGGTACCTCTACGCTCCCCCTACTCCATTGTAAAGATCGTAGGCGACAATACTGTAAAAGTTACTATAAATATTCAGGAAAAAACTCTTGAGAAAGAATTTAATGACCTAAACATCAGTTTCATAAACTTTGAAGACTACAAGTATGAAACCAACGGAAATATATCAACTGAGCTTGCATTTGAAGGACCGTTTAGCATTATAAATAATCTTAGCAGTGAAGATATAGAATTATTTGTTGACGGCAGCAATATAAATAAATCCAATCAAATCAAAAAATATACTCTTAAAGTCGGGGTTAACTATCCTCATAAGGACATACTGAAGTTAAAAAAGCAATCCCCCAAAACAATTGATATTAGGCTCAATTAAATTGGAGATAACAAGTGAAGAATGCACATAAACGTCTTTTTGGAACAGACGGGATTAGGGGTTTAGCAAATCATGACCCTATGACTCCAGAGATGAGTTTGAAGCTTGGAAAAGCACTCACATATACGTTAAAACAAAACAAAAAAAACTCTTATAAACCAAAGATAGTCATTGGAAAAGACACGAGACTATCCGGATATATATTTGAACAAGCCCTATCATCAGGAATCGCATCGATGGGCGCAGACGTTCTTTTGGTGGGCCCGCTTCCCACGCCGGCTATAGCTTTTATCACTACAAGCATGAGGGCTGATGCCGGAATCGTTATATCCGCTTCTCATAACCCTTACGAAGATAACGGAATTAAAATATTTGATAGTTTCGGTTTCAAACTGCCTGATGAGAAAGAAATGGAAATTGAGGACTTGATCTACAACGGTGAGGAGAAGCTTATAAGATCTTCTCCAGATGAAATAGGTAAAGCGTTTAGAATAGATGACGCCCCAGGGAGATATGTAGTATTCGCGAAGAACTCCTTTCCTGCAGATTTGACACTTGAGGGAATAAAACTAGTCCTTGACTGCGCAAACGGCGCAGCCTATAAGGTTGCACCTCTTATTTTTCAGGAGTTAGGGGCTCAGCTGTTAACGATTGGAGTAAACCCAAATGGTAAGAACATCAACACTGACTGCGGCTCGCTTAACCCGGAACTGCTCAGGGAAAAAGTATTAGAATCAGGTGCCGACTTGGGAATTGCACTAGACGGCGATGCGGACAGGGTTATTTTCTGTGATGAAAAAGGAAATATTATTGATGGAGATAAAATCATAGCCATATGCGCCCAAGAGATGATAGAAAAAGGCAAACTGAAGGGAAATGCAATTATTACAACTCTTATGAGCAATATGGCTCTTGAAAGATTTATCCGGGACCAGGGGGCAGAATTTATAAGAACCCAAGTCGGAGACAGATACGTAGTAGAAGAGATGAGAGCCAGAAATTCAAACCTCGGGGGAGAGAAGTCCGGCCATATAATATTTCTCGATCACACAACAACTGGTGACGGTACGCTTGCTGCACTTCAGGTCCTTGGGATAATGAAAGCAAAAGAGAAGTCTCTTTCTGAGCTTGCAACAATCATAGATCTCTACCCTCAAGTTTTACTGAATGTCAGAGTGGAAGAAAAAAAGGATTTAAACAAGATCCCAGAACTTAGTAAACAGATTAAGAAAAATGAGGACCGACTAAATGGGAAAGGACGTATCAATATTAGATTCTCAGGAACAGAACCAATTTCAAGGGTTATGGTAGAAGGTGAAGATGAGTCTCTTATAAATGAGATTGCGCAGGAGTTGGCACAAACAATAGAGAAGGAATTAGGAGTAAATAGGTAATGCCCAAGTTAAATGTTAACGTAGACCACGTTGCAACGGTAAGAGAGGCAAGAGGAACCAATGAGCCTGACCCTGTCCTGGCTGCATTTATAGCAGAGTTAGCAGGCGCCCATGGAATAGTTGTTCATCTCCGTGAAGACAGAAGGCATATACAAGATAGAGACCTGCATATTTTGAGGCAAACTGTAAAAACCAAACTAAATATGGAAATGGCCGCTACAAATGAGATGGTCACAATAGCATCTCAAACCAAACCTGATATGGTAACACTCGTGCCTGAGAAAAGGGAAGAACTTACAACTGAAGGCGGACTTGATGTTATTGGTAATATAAAAACAGTTTCTAAAGCAGTTAAGAGGTTAAGAGACGCCGGGATTTTTGTAAGTCTATTTATTGACCCCAATAGTAAACAGATTAAAGCTTCAAAAGAGATAGGTGCAGACATGGTTGAACTCCATACTGGCCTATACGCTAATTCTAATAGTGAAAGTAAAAGAGATAAAGAGCTCAGAAAAATTGAAGAATCGGTCGGGATAGCCCTTGATCAAGAGCTTAGAGTAACGGCAGGTCATGGGCTAGACTACACAAACGTAGAACCGATTGCGTGGATTGAAGAGATTGAAGAGTTAAACATAGGACATAGTATTATTTCAAGGTCGGTTATAGTGGGAATGGAACAAGCGGTAAGTGAGATGCTTGTTTTATGCAGCTAAATTCCTTCCTACGGTAAAAAAGCAGAGCCAGTTTTAGAGTCAACTTTCCCCACAAGATGAACAAAGGCCATAAATTTCAAGCTTATGGTTTTTAACATTAAACTCATTTAGCTTAGCAACTTGATGCAAACATGACTCTATTTGCATGTTTGCAAACTCCACAATGTCTCCGCACTCAGTGCATATCATGTGATGGTGGTGTTCGGTTTCAGACCTTATTGGTTCATACCGAGCTTTACCGTCACCAAAATTCCTTTCAGAAGCAATACCGGACTCTTTAAATAATTTAAGGGTTCTATAGACTGTTGCGAATCCAATGGAAGGATTGCTCCTTTTTATATCCTCATAAAGCTCTTCAACCGTTACATGCCTGCCGATATAATAATTAAAGAACTCATTGAAAATTATATCTCTTTGCTTAGTTGATTTTAGCTGTTTTTTAGCTATATAATCATTGAATGTTTTTCTTCTTTCCATCTTTCTTTTAGCTACGGGAGTCATATTAAAGCCCCTTTACGATATTGATATTTAATATCAATAATAAACTAAAGTGGAAAGAATATCAAGAGGTGAAAACTACTAATTGGAAATGATTACCATTATAGTATCTTCTCCGTACTATCAACTATGATATAGTTCTTATTGATTATAATATTGGCAAAATAATGCAAAATGGACTCTCCTACCTCAGTTCACTAGGCCTTCACAAGGTAAAACCCGGGCTCGATCGTATAAAGGAGCTACTTAAATCACTCGGAAATCCTGAAGATAAAAATCCGGGAATTATTATTGCCGGTACTAACGGTAAGGGTTCAGTATCATCGGCCATATCATCAGTTCTATCGGCTCAGGGCTATATTGTAGGTCTATACACCTCACCTCACCTGGTCAATATCACAGAAAGAATAAAAATAAACGGTGTGCTAATTTCAGACTCTGATTTATCATCGATAATCCTCGAGATCAAAGAAACGGTTCAGGAATCTCTTTCTGAAACTCCCAGTTATTTTGAAATAATAACTGCTGCAGCATTTGTATACTTCGCAAGGCAAAAAGTTGATTTCAGTGTGCTGGAAGTAGGAATGGGAGGAAGATGGGACGCGACAAATGTAATTACACCTCTTGCTTCAGTAATAACTAATATCTCAATAGACCACTCGGAGTATTTGGGAGAAAAAATAAGTGATATTGCGACAGAAAAAGCCTGCATAATAAAGCCGGGAGTTCCGGTTATAACAGCCGCTACGGGCGATGCATTTGAAGTAATAGAAAAGACGGCTAACAAAAATTCCTCCGCTTTGATGGTTTACGGAAGAGAATTTGTCACAGAGGGACAAAGTACTGATAATTTCTATTATAAAGGTGTAAGATGGAAGTTTAATAACCTAAGTTCAAACTTGAAAGGACATTATCAATTAGAGAACCTCTCTTTAGCCATCGCGGCTTTAGAAGTAATTCACAAAAAGCACAAAATAAAAATGGAGGAGAGTTTTTTACGACAAGGTTTATCCAATATAGAATGGGAAGGGAGATTTGAAATCTTAAGAGAGAGGCCTCCTCTAATTTTAGACAGCGCACATAATCCCGGAGCTGCAAAATCATTAGTTAAATCAATTAGGGAT
>SMWY01000072.1 GCA_004356555.1 Candidatus Dadabacteria bacterium | reverse complement strand
TTCTGAGTAAAATGTTACTTCTAGTGTAGACAAACAGTAACTACGGCTTGAGATTCTGCACGCTATCGTTTATCTCAAAATCAGTCCCGCCTGGAGAGTAGTCAGCACCAAACCAACCGTTGGTTGCATCGTCTCCTCCTATTCTGTAGGCAACTCTAACCATTTTGACACTATCTTCGTTCGTGAGTTTTTCCTGGACTATTATTGAACCGATAGGAAATTCTGAATCTTTGTTCTCTATCGCTTGAAAAGCAATAGGGTTAACATAAATGTTTTGTCTTCCAGGCCACATTTTCCAGCGGAGCTTATAGTTCTCTGTTTGAATCAGATCCCAGACCTCAGGAGCCACTTTTTCTGAAATGGTCGCGTCAAATTCCTGCTTTGCTTCCTCATGCATTTCCTCTGATTTATCAACCACTTCCTCACCTTGCTTACATCCGGTGTATACAAATGATAGTGAAAGAATTATTAAAACTAATATTGCGATACTTCTCATTTCTTCCTCCGTCTGAAATTTTAATTGACTATATTATCATTAAGATTGACACAATTGCAAATTGCAACGAATAGCTCTATATAGCTTATCGTTCACATTCATGAAATCTTAAATACTTCATCACAATTACAGATTGAAAATACTATAAACTGCTGTTAATACTCTACAATTCTTTAGGTATTTCCACACAAAATAATTTTTTTCTCAAACTGAAAAAAAGTACTTGACAAAGAAATTCAGTTATACTACTATTTTATGACTGACTAGTCAGTTCAGTCTAACTGTGATGGGTTAAAAATGGCTAAACCAAAAAAATTGATGGATAAAAAAGTTGCTCCAAGTCAAAAACGGATCAGGAGAAAAAGCCGTAAAGAAGAAATCATTAAGGCAGCTTCCAACCTTTTTTCTCAGAAAAGCTATCATGATGTTACGATGGACCAGATAGCAGGGGAAGTAGGGGTGGCTAAAGGCACTATTTACCTTTACTTCAAATCTAAAGAGAATTTATATCTTGGAATATTGGAACACACCTTTGAGACAATAGAGTCGATACTTGAGAAAGAAATAGCTAAAGAGGACCCAGCTCCACTAAAGTTAAAGAAGATACTAAGACTGATATTTCAATTTTATTTTCAGAACATGGATGTTTTACGTATATTGACCAGAGATGAAACCCGGCTTATAAGGGAACATTTCGAGTTTACAGAGCATTGGAGACATAGAAGAATAAAGCTTTACAGAAAAGTTTTGGAAAAAGGAATTAAGGAAGGATCATTTCGGTCTGCAAATACTGAGCTTATGGCTCTAATTATCTTTGGACTGGTAGGATCAGTAATGTTTTTCTATCCAACGGATAAGACTGCAGGAGAAATAGCGGAGGAGGTATTTTCAATGATTTCTGAGGGTATTATGACCACTCAAGACGAAAGTACCTTAGCAGTGAGAGGTTTATAGTAGTACTTTTAGAAGTCATTAATCTATAGGAGGTATTTCAAATGGCAGTTTCATATCCATTCAGCTCAAAGATTAGCCATTTTGTTCCGCCGAAGCAATGGGCTAGCATGAGAGTAGCTCGAGATTTGGAGAAAAAGACTGGGCAGAAGATTATTCATTTTGAAAAGGGGGATTACCAAGGTCCTGACTTTGATACTCCGCAGCATATATTAGACGCTACTGAGCAGGCACTCAAAGACGGTTATGTCAGATATGACCCGGGACCCGGACTTTCGGAATTGAGGGAGGCTCTAGCACAGGAGATGACAGGGCGAGGTAGACCGACGCAACCTGAAGAGATTATTGTTACAGCGGGAGCCAAGCATGCATTGACCATGTCGCTATTAACTTTTTTAGAAGAGGGAGACCATGTTATATTCCCTAACCCAGGTTATCCGCCTGATGAAGTCTGGGCTAAATTTGTAAGGGCTAACATTGATCATACACCACTTACAAGTCCTGACTGGCAGTTTGATATCGAGAAACTCGATGCCATGATCACACCGAAAACAAAGCTGCTTATCATAAACACACCACAGAGGCCAAACGGACACCTAGTTGAAAACCCTGAAGAGATCGCAGAGCTGTGCTTCAAAAACCCACAGTTGATGATAATTACGGACGAAATATTTTCACATATGACTTACGATAAGCCTCATAAATCCATATCCTCTATTCCTGGTATGGCTGAAAGATCACTAATTATCGACACTTTCTCAAAAACTTATGCTATGACAGGTTGGAGGATCGGATTTGCAGTTGCGCCAAAACCTGTGATAGATAAGCTCTCAATATTCCTGCAAGACAGTATTACAAACGTTGCAGCTTTCATTCAAAAGGCCGCATACGCTGCACTCACAGGCCCACAAGACTGGGTTCATGAAAAGCATGCAATCCTGAAACAAAAGAGAGATAGAATGGTTTCAGGATTAAATACTGTACCTGGAGTTAGCTGTGACACCCCGGACGGAGCATTTTACGCCTTTGCCGATATAAGAGGTACAGGTTTAACATCCCAGGAGTTCACAGACCAATTAGTAGAAAAAGGCGGCGTTGCCGTCGTAGCTGGAACTGCATTTGGGAGCCAGGGAGAAGGCTTTATAAGAGTAACCTATGCATGTGCTGACGAAGACATCGATGAAGGTATCAGAAGAATGAAAGAAGCCAATCTTCAAAAGTAGGCTTACCATTTAAAAATTTGAGGAGACAAGCTTTTATCTACTGTGTGCTAAACCCGGTAGATAAAAGCTTAGATCCAAATTTTTGATTAAGAATCTCCTATAAATAAGTTATATTAACCATATAAACCCTTTATATATAAGTAGGTGATTCAAGATGTCCGAAACTAGTGCCCCTAAATATATTATTAAGCCTTTTTTAGTTCTATTCATATTTGCTTTAATAAGTTTACCCATACTATCCTGTTATAAGGCTCCTATAACCGGACGCTCGCAGTTTATTATTATTACTCAGTCTCAAGAAAATGAGATGGGTCTAACAGCATTTAAAGAAGTTCTAAAAAACGAGCAAATATCAACTAATCAATCCTATAACAACGCAGTTACCAGAGTCGGTCAAAGAATTGCGGCAGTATCCGATACCCAAAATTATAAGTGGGAATTCAAAGTAATAGAGGATGATGAGCAAATAAACGCTTTTGCTCTTCCCGGAGGTAAAGTGGCAGTGTATACAGGAATATTGCCGGTTGCCGAAACTGACGCCGGGCTGGCTACTGTTATGGCCCATGAAGTAGCCCACGTAGCTGCCAGGCACGGCGGGGAGAGAGTTTCCACAGGTATACTCGCTCAATTAGGAGCAGTGGGAGTAGGAGCCGCTATGGGCGGAAGTGATCCATTTGTCTATGAAGCAGTTATGCAGGCATACGGGCTCGGAGCAAACGTAGGCGTGCTACTACCATTTAGCAGGTCTCAGGAGTCCGAAGCTGACAGGATCGGACTTGTGTATATGGCTAAGGCGGGATATGACCCCAGAGAGGCTGTAGCATTTTGGCAGCGAATGGATGAGGCCGTAAGAGGGAACCCTCAGCCACCTGAATTCTTATCAACACACCCGGGTTATGGAACAAGAATACGAAATTTACAACAGTGGCTTCCCGAGGCAATGGTGTATTATAATAGCTCTTCAAAAGCACCGAATAACCCGATCACAAATTAAAATACATTATTTATAGCTAATAACGGATTGTGTTCCTTTATATTAAATGGGTTCTAAAAAATGACGATTTCAGAGCGGATCAATAAAATATATAGATTGCTCTATAAAAGATATGGCCCTCAAGGCTGGTGGCCTGGGGATACTCAGCTGGAATATATTTTGGGAGCCATACTTACTCAAAATACGTCTTGGAAAAACGTAGAAAAAGCTATTAATAACCTGAAGAAATCAAACTTAATTTCAATAGATAAATTAAAACTATTAACAACTGACGAGCTAGCTCAATTAATTCGATCTTCAGGATATTATAATCAAAAAGCTCTTAAGATAAAAAATTTCGTAACCTTTATCACTGAGAATTACAACGACAGCCTTGAGAATATGTTTGATGAAGATATACACGTACTGAGAAACAACCTTCTCAACATAAAGGGCATAGGCCCTGAAACCGCTGATTGTATTATTCTATATGGTGGAAACAAAGCAATTTTTGTAATAGATACTTATACATATAGAGTGCTTTCGAGACACGGCCTTGTGCCTGAACAAACTAGCTATAATGAAATGCAGGAACTATTTATGGATTCGCTAAATGATGATCCTCAGATTTTTAATGAGTATCATGCTTTACTAGTAAAGGTGGGGAAAGAACACTGCAAAAAAAGAAGTCCAATTTGTGCGGGTTGTCCTCTCGAGAAAGACCCGCACACAGTTTAAGTTTCAATTATTATATTTGAAGTTGGGATTGAGAATACTATAAGAAATTTCTACATATACTTTACACTGCCAATACGTTGTCACGTATTAATTTAAACCCGACTTTGCAACATCCACTACAGCCTTAAAACTCTCAGGCTCCCTAATAGCCATCTCAGACAGAGCTTTTCTATCAAGTTCAACCCCGGCTTTCTTTAAAGAACCCATAAATTTGCTATAGGAAAGTCCATAAGGTCTTACCGCAGCATTAATTCTAGCAATCCAAAGTCTTCTGAAATCTCTTTTTCTTTGACGCCTGTCTCTATACGCGTAAGCCAGGGCTCGAATAAGAGTCTCTTTGGCTCTTCTGATATTATTTTTTCTTCTTCCCCAGAAACCTTTGGCTTGCTTTAACAGTCTTTTTCTTCTTTTTCTTGAAGGAACGCCTCTTTTTACTCTCATTTCTATCTCCTAATAATTATAGACCCTTATTTATAAGGAACATAAGTTTTTATTCTTCTTGCCCCATTACCTTCCAGAAACTCGGGAGAATTAAGTCTTCTCTTACGCTTCCTTGCTTTTTTAGCGTTCAAGTGACTTCCACCGCCGCGTGCTCTTTTTATTTTGCCACTACCCGTAAGTTTAAACCTCTTTGCGGCGCTTCTATTAGTTTTTACTTTGATCTTCGGCATTGTGCTTTCCACCTTGAGTATTTTTCTTTGGCAATATTACCATTGTTAAATTTTTACCTTCCATTTTAGGAGGTATGTCTACACCTCCAAGATCTGCTACCCTTTCAAGGATTTTGGTTGCAAGAGCCCGTCCTAATTCCGGGTGCACGATCTCTCTACCTCTAAAAAATATCCGAATTTTAGTTTTATTATCTTCTTCTAAAAACTCCCTGATGCGGTTTATTTTCACATCCAGGTCGTGGTCTCCAATATTTGGGCGAAACTTAATTTCCTTAACTACCTGAGATTTTTGTTTCTTTGCCGCTGCTTGTTTCTTGAGCTCATACTTGTACTTTCCGTAATCCATTAATCTGCATACAGGGGGATTAGCACTTGGAGCAACTTCAACAATATCAACCCCTCTTTCCTCAGAAATCATTAATGCCTCTCTAATCGGAAGAACTCCTAACTGCTCCCCACCCACATCTACAAGCCGTACTTCTCGAGCTCTAATTCGCTGGTTTATACGAACTTCAGGCTCTCTATTTCTACTATATCCTCTTCCTTTCACTCTAGCTATCTCTACTCGACCTCCTGCCACTTTTGAGGGTCAAGTTCTTTTTCTATATGATTTAAAAAATCTTCAATTGTCATAGAAGAAAGGTTTTTACCCCCTAATTTTCTTGGTGCAACAGTACTAGTTTCTACTTCATTATTACCAATCACGAGCAAATAGGGAATTTTCTCAAGCTGAGCTTCCCTTACCTTAAATCCTAACTTCTCATTCCTAAAATCTTTCTCCACTCTCATATTTCTTTCCTTCAAGACTCTATAAACTTTCTCACCATACTCTTTCTGATCATCGGCTATGGTAGCAATACGCATCTGAACAGGGCTCAACCATAAAGGAAACGCCCCCCCGTAATGCTCTATCAAGACCCCAAAGAACCTTTCCATCGAACCGAATATCGCCCGGTGAATCATTATAGGCTGATGACGACTATTGTCCTCACCTATAAAACTCATATCAAATCTCTCAGGAAGGTTAAAATCTACCTGAACTGTAGAGCACTGCCAAGCTCTGCCCAGAACATCTTTTATTTTTAGATCAATCTTAGGTCCGTAAAATGCCCCTCCCCCCTCATCCACTTCATAATCAAGACCCTTGGTATCCAATGCATTTCTCAGCGCATTTGTTGCTCTATCCCAAACTTCTTCGTTCCCTACGAACTTCTCGGGCCGGGTGGAAAGATAAATTTCATAATCATCGAATCCAAATGTTTTAAGAAATAAAATAGTTAAATCCAGAACCCCTAGAACCTCTTCTTCAATCTGGTCGGGTCTGCAAAAAATATGTGCGTCATCCTGGGAAAAGCCCCTTACCCTGAGCAAGCCATGTAAAACTCCTGAACGTTCATAACGGTATACAGTACCTATTTCTGCCCATCTTATGGGAAGATCCCTGTAACTTCTAATCTTAGTTTTATAAATCATTATATGAAATGGACAGTTCATAGGCTTGATTTGATATTCAGTATTATCGACTTTTATCCGGGGATACATATTTTCGCTGTAAAATTCCAAGTGCCCACTTGTTTTCCATAGGTCAATTTTTGCTATGTGAGGGGTATAAAGAAGCTCATAACCGTAGAGTTCGTGCTGCTCTCTCCAAAAATCTTCAATAACTCTCCTTATTCTGGAGCCTTTTGGATGCCACAGTACAAGCCCCGCCCCTATCTCATCCTGAATACTGAATAAATCAAGCTCTTTACCTAATTTTCTATGGTCTCGTTTTTTAGCTTCTTCAAGTTTGTTAAGGTAATTTTTGAGCTCCTTCCTGTCCCAAAACGCAGTACCGTATATCCTCTGGAGCATGGCGTTGTTTTCGTTACCTCTCCAATAAGCGCCGGCTGAGCTAAGGAGTTTAAATGCCTTAACAAATCCAGTTGAGGGCGCGTGAGGACCTCTGCAAAGGTCATACCAACCATCCTGTTCATAAATAGTTATCTGTTCATCAGAAGGAAGATCATTTACAATCTCGACTTTATAAGTCTCACCGTCTTTTTTAAAAATGTTGATCGCGTCTTCCCTTGAAACTTTTTTTCTAGATAAGGGTTTTTTCTGACCAACGATCTCCTTCATTTTTTTCTCTATTTTCTCTAAGTCCTCAGGAGTAAAGCCACGGAAATATTCAAAATCATAATAAAATCCATTCTCTATAACAGGCCCAATAGTAACCTTTGCCTCAGGAAACAGGCTTTGCACCGCCTCTGCCATTATATGAGCTGCAGTATGTCTTATAAAATAAAGCCCTTCTTCAGAATTAATCTTAATAGGCTCTACATCGGAGTCTGAATCCACTTCATAGTAGAAATCAGCCAATTCCCCGTTAACCTTAGCGCCAACCGTAGAATTTTCCACTCCTATAGACTCTATTATTTCGCCTACAGTGGTTCCTTTCGGAAAGGATTTTTCTTCCCCATCGGGGAGCTGTATATTTACTTCTTTCATATTCTTAAGTTTATGTGGTGAGCACGGCAGGATTTGAACCTGCGACCTCTTGCGTGTCAAGCAAGCGCTCTCCCCCTGAGCTACGCGCTCGTAAAGTTTTAAAACGCTTAAGTTTCTTTTATAAAACACTACCTGTCAAGAATAGTCTTTGAAAGGGGGAAATATGAGATTTGCGCCCTGGAATTAATCAGATAATAGAGATTTTATTGCCATGGATATAAAATCTTGGTAACATAATCACGTTCGTGGTGGGCCGTCGTCTAATGGTAGGACCCTGGCCTTTGACGCCAGTTGTGGAGGTTCGAATCCCCCCGGCCCAGCCATTCGGAATGAGTGGTGCAGTTTACCATTAAATCGAATGGCTTTCTTAAAGAATGGCGGAGAGTTACGCCTTCTAACTCTAATTTCGAAAACACATAATTGATAAGTTTCCGTTTTTGCTCTATTTGCGAACTCTCAAAAAGTTCATAAGCCATACTCGCAATCGAAAGCACTGCATTTACAGTAATTTTAAATGTTCCATTAGCTTTTAGGTGTTTTTTAATTTGGTCACTAATTTTATACTGTCTTGTTTTTAATTGATGACACTTTCTGTCATATTAATCCGTAGTAATACCCCGCACATCATTAGACATTGTCTAGAGACCATATTATCAGATTATACTAGTATTGACTAAGTTTAGAATAGCTTGTTTGTCGATAATGTACTGCTCCCCTTTTTTGGCGGGTAGCACCCGCAAGCAAACGATTTCTGCGTATCTCCTCTGCAATATAGAAGCTGCGCTCACTTATCCCTTAACGCACCTTAGAAACCGTATGCCTGGCGAACAGTGTCCGCTCCCATAGAAGTTCTGCTTACCTCCGCAGCAGGATTGAAACTCCAATCCTAATGCAATACTCTGAGGTTAATTAGACATTGTAAAATGGACGCACGCATCCCGGCGGATGCTAAACGCTAGCTGATTATTTCTAAATTACTTCTGAGGTATAGTGAGAGCCCGGAGCTTCGATTCAGCTTGGGAGGTTTTTAGATATAGTGTGGGAGCACGCCTTGCGTACAAAAAAGGGAGCCGAGGCTCCCTTAGTTTTGTATGTATATTTTATTCAGTATCTTTTAAGCAATTAATTTCTTTCTTCTGATAACCACAAATCCTGCTATTCCCAGAATACCTACCATTGCTATTAAGCCCCATTGAGATAGGGTTGGGACATCGACACTTGTAAGTGGTTGACATAGCCCGGTATCTTCATTACAAAACTCACCCTCTACAGGCTGCTGCGAACACACAAATACATCACCTCCACTACCATCTCTGCAACTCCCAACGTTTTGGCAACAGAAAATACCTCCCTGAGTGATTCCTTTTTCGGGTAAAGCTAAAAAGAAGAAACCAATAATTAGAAAGGTAGCTACAAATAATGAAATCCGATTTCTAAAAGTCATACTACATCCTCCTTTAGTTAATATATGTACAAATCGGTTGATAAAATTTAATCACAGGTTAGGAATTTAAACAAGGGATTTCTATAGATTCACAATATATGAGACAAATAGGGGGGGGGTTGGTATTTATCAATAATGCCATTATCCCTTAAAAACTGCAAGAGTGTACTATACCCGAGCGCCTGATGTGGTCTGATGCAGTTATATACGTATTCCCACTGTCTTTGCTCTTTATTTAGTTCAGGCACTGTCCAGCTTACATCCGTGATATCATAGAATTCCTCGCGGTGTGTTCTCTGAGCCCTCTCCACACACCCGTTTAACTTCGGACTCCTGGAGAGGCAAAACTCTTAACATACTTTTAAAACCACTAATTCTGTAGTTCCAGACATTTCTTGTCGTTGTTGTCAATAGTAATTCTTCCATTTAAAGAAAAAGAAGTAATTTTATAAGCAGTTAATAGAAACAGAAAAACAGAATTATTTATAGTTTTTAGGCTAACTAACCAGACTATATTCTTGAAAGATGGTATTATCAATACTTAAATAGTTGTAATATTCAGGAGTTCGAAGTGTATTCAATAGCCCCAGTCACAAGGATCTCTCGAATTATAAAATACAAATTTGACACCTATTCAAGCTCTTCTTTCCCTGATATTATTGGGTCTCTGATGATAACTTAAAGGCGGACAATTAATTTCTTTGCATAAGCATTTTTATAAAAACGATATGGCATCTAATCCTAAAAACGATCTCAATGACTCTCAACAAGAAGCGGTTAAACACCCGGGAGGACCTCTCCTTGTTTTAGCGGGTGCGGGTTCCGGGAAAACAAGAATAATCACAGAAAGAATCTCTTATCTTATAAAGGAGCACCATGTTAGCCCCTCTAATATTCTGGCAGTGACTTTTACCAATAAAGCCGCAAACGAGATGAAAAAAAGGGTTTCCCGTCTTGCCCAAAATGAAGCCAAAAATATCTGGATAGGGACTTTTCATTCTACCTGCCTTAGAATTTTAAAAAGAGAAATAAACAAATTAGATGGATATAGCAGGGATTTTATAATCTATGATGATGCTGATCAAATAAAGCTCATAAAAGACTGCATGGTCAGGCTCAATATCGGTGAAAGGCTACTTAGCCCAAAACATGTTAGGTCTCAAATAGACAGAGCTAAAAATAATGGTTTGGGCCCTGATAGCTCTGAATTAAACCATTTAGATAAAAATGTTTTGAGAATTTATTCGTTATATGAGCAAGAATTAAGAAAATCTAATGCA
>SMWY01000071.1 GCA_004356555.1 Candidatus Dadabacteria bacterium | reverse complement strand
TGACTTCAAACTGGATTCCCACACTATGTAAAAGTTCTTTCCTCCTGGGAGATGAGGAAGCTAAGATAATTCTACTATTCATTATAAAAATTAGTTCGGAATATAGTTTAATTCACCGTCTATCCAGAACTTAGAAGCTCCAAAGCTAGCCCTGAGAGCAATACCGTCTTTTGTCATCTGAAAGACAACTATGTCAGAATCAAGAGGGACTTCAGCGCTTGTAGCCCCGCCGTCGTCCTTATATTTTAGAGCTGCATCCCCCTGCGCTCCAAAGCTCCATCCCTCGGTTACAAAACTGTTAAAAGTTGCTTTATTATTAAAAACTATAACTTCCCTAAAATCTTTGAGAGCCACACCAAGACCAATTCCGCCCTCAGCCATTTTCATAAATATTTTATTGCCGTTTGAATTGTCTATAGCTACACCGTAACCATTACCCGTGCCGACAATTAGCAATTGAGTGTTAAAATTACTGAAAACTGCATAGCCGGCAGAACTTTCAACTAACTCTTTAGCATATGGCTTATTGGCATATAACTCAGCTAATGTACTGTTCTTCATTCTCAGCACGTAATCTCTTTTCTGCTCCGGAGTTTCCCCCTTAGGTCTAGCACAGGCGCCCACAAGTAATGCTAGCAAAACTAAAGATACAACCAAGCTATAAGCTCTCATAATATCCTCCTGTCAAAATTTTATATATATGCAATTTAGAACCGCCTGATTTCTTAAAGTATATCTAAAACATACAAATAGAGCCAGTAAGACAATTATGACTCTTTACACAAACACTAGTGCAAGTTCGAAGCAATATGAACTGTTGACATTATTTTGTGAAAAGGCTTATAATGAAAACTTAACTAAAGATTGAGTAAATAAATGCCGAATAAAAACAGTGAACCAAATCAAAAAATAAATACTATTGTTATATTCGCATCAATAATTGCTGCGCTTGCAGGGCTTCTTGCAGGATTTGATACAGGCATTATCAGCGGCGCGCTAGAGTTTATCGCCAAGACTTTCCACCTCTCAACCATAGGAAAAGAAGCTGTTGTCTCTATGGTTTTAGTTGGAGGAGTTATAGGGGCACTTCTTAACGGGCTTCTTGCAGACAGACTGGGACGGAAAAGAATGATAGTCCTGGCAGCGATACTATATCTCATTGGCTCAATTGCATCTGCACTTTCTCCGAGCGCGTTTTTTCTCCAAATTTCAAGATTTATCCTGGGTCTTGCAATAGGGGGCGCTTCCGCGTCTGCCCCGCTCTATATTGCTGAAGTATCGTCAGCAAAAATAAGAGGAAGTCTTGTAACTCTATTCCAGCTCGCGATTACCATAGGAATATTAGCCGCTTATTTCGTTGACAGCGCCTTTACAAGCACCGGAAACTGGAGGTTCATGCTGGGCAGCAGTGTGATACCTGCAGTCATATTACTAATAGGAATGTTTAAGTTACCGTATAGCCCGAGATGGCTAATACAAAAGGGCAGGACTAAAGAGGCTGAAGATATTTTAATCAAAATATACAGCGGAGATAAGGATGAAGCGCAAAAAGGATTAGAAGAGATTGAGAACGTAATATCAATAGAATCTGGCGGAAGTTTTTCCGATCTTTTTAAATACCCTGTAAGTGTAGCCCTAATGGTAGCTGTAGGACTTTTTATAATTCAGCAGTTTGTTGGAATAAATACCGTCATATATTACGCACCTATTATATTTAAAGATGCGGGAATGGAATCGGCTAAAGCAGCAATCTGGGCAACCGTGAGTGTTGGAGTAGTAAATGTTTTGGCAACGTTCATAGCAATCTGGCTGATTGATAAAGTTGGCCGTAAGCCTCTAATGTATGCAGGACTAATAGGAATGGTATTAGCTTTGACTGGGCTAGGGCTTGCATTTATGTCTCAAGGCAATACTAAAGCTAGTGAGATTGGTACGATTACAGTTATTGCAGTATGGATTTACATTGCCTCTTTTGCTTTTTCATTTGGACCCATCCCTTGGCTCATGATGACCGAGATTTTTCCGCTAAGGGTTAGGGCGAGGGCAGTTAGCATTGCTACTATGGCAAGCTGGGGCGGGAACTTGATAGTATCATTCACATTCTTATCACTGCTCCAGATCATAGGACCCTCCTATACTTTCTGGCTATATGCCCTGGTCGGCGTTCTGGGCTTTATTTTCGTATGGAAGCTAGTTCCCGAGACTAAAGGCAGAACTTTAGAAGAAATAGAGGAAAAGCTCTTGAAAACAGGGAAATAGAATGGGAAATAAATTCAAGTTAATATCATTACTAGGCACTATTGTCTTTGTTTTGTTTATCTACGGTACATTTCCTGCATACCCTCAGTCTACGGATATACCCATTACAAGAGATTTAGGTACTGAATCTGTTGAATACACTGATAATGTTCCTTATTACTTGAGAAAAATGGTCCCGAACAGGGTTTTATTTTATGAAGGCCACCCGCCGCTTAGAGAATTCACCGACATATTCATTAAAAATGAGGAAAAGTCATTATTTAAAAGAAAATACTTAACAGGTGACTGGGGCGGTTTTAGGACTAAGCTTAATAATGCGGGAATTACCCCTACTCTGACCTATGTTACCGATATACAGGGAAACCCGGTTGGAGGAGATAAAAAGGGATTCAGGTATTTTCACAATATTGGTCTGGATATAGTTTTTGATATGGAAAAGCTAGCCGGTTGGAAAGGGGCAGGTTTCATATCTCAGCCTCTCAGAGAAGCGGAAGTAGTCTAACTAGAAGGGATATTAAAAACACCTTTAACGTGGCTCAGGTCTGCTGCGGAGACACATACAAACTTGTAGATGTAAGCTACCAGCAGTCTCTCTTTGAGGATAAATTAAATATTAGCTTTGGCCGTATTTCTGGCGGCGATGAGTTTCTATCATCGCCTCTATACTGGTTATTTGTGCAAAACGGTATTGACGGAAACCCGGTTGGTATCTTCCATAATGTAGGCTTCTCGGCATATCCAAACGCTACCTGGGGAGTAAGAGTTAGAACCCAGCCGACAAAAGATTTCTATATCATGGCGGGTCTATATAACGCTAACCCTGAGCGGGTCAAGAATAGTAAGCACGGAGTTGACCTGAGCTTTGATGATCCTTACCTCATAATAGCAGAAACTGGACACCACCTAAACGAATTTTTGAATTCCCCAGGGCTTCCGGGTAACTACAAAATTGGCGCATACTATCAGACTGGAAATTTTAATAATTTTACCAAACCCGGTGCAACTAAAAACGGTAACTTCGGCTTTTATATACTGTTAGACCAGATGATTTACAAAGAAAAGGGCGGTGTAGGTTTGAGAGAGGATCAGGGTTTACATCCTTTTGTGTCCTTACTCTTCGCGCCTGACAGTGATATAAATACATTTCCTTTCTTCCTAAACGGTGGATTGGTATATAAGGGGCTGATACCCCGACGCGACAAGGATTACGCAGGATTCGCTATTGTATATGGAAAATACAGCGATAAAATTAAGCCATCCCAGCCTACTGAAATAAACCTGATTTCAGATATGACCGGATCAGAAGATTTTGAAATGGTTTTAGAGTGGATGTATAAAATCCAGCTTACTGAGTGGCTTAATATTCAGCCCGATGTGCAGTATGTGATTAAACCTGGTGGAACAGGGGAGATACCAAACGCCTTGGTGATTGGTTTTCAATTGAGTGTATCTATCTAAAAGAAATCTAGGATTTTTCGTCTATCTCTTTAAAAACTTCCTTTGCTAATCTGAGACCCGTAAGTGCCGCAGGGAACCCAGCATAGACTAGAATTTGCATCAGAACTTCGACAATTTCTTCCCTAGTGCATCCGCAATTCAGCGCTCCTTTTATATGAACTTTTAGCTGGTTAGGAGCAGTCCCGAGAGTTGCCAACGACGCTACCGCGGCAATCTCGCGAGCCCGCATATCAAGACCGGGACGTGAGGATATTTCGCCAAAGACAAACTCCATCAGATACTTCACCATATCTGGCGCTATATCTTCAAGGCTCTGCTTTGTTCTTTCCGCAGCTCCCGGAGAGATCTCTTCAAGTTTCTCAAGTCCTTGTATGTATTTATCACTGGACATATCTTCCTCCTGATTAAAGCTCAAAATACCCAATTCAGTTTATCGCTGATTCTAAGTATAATAGCACTGCCTATACTACGGTCTTTGATCAATCTTGTAAAGGAGGATTTATGCTGATTTTAATTGCCAAATTCAGGACTAAATCTGAGTGCAGAGAGCAAATGATTGCCTTGGCCAAAGATGTTATTGGACCATCGCGTAGTGAAGAGGGGTGTATTACTTATGATTTTCTTCAGGACCCATTCTCTCCGGATTCATTTACATTTTATGAGAAGTGGAGAAGCCGTGAAGACCTTGACCTTCATTTTGAGGAGCCTCATTTTAAGGAATTCGCTCAAAAATCTCCTGAACTGATAGAGGGCTCACCAAGCCTTATAACATATGAAGTAGCAAGTGAAAATAAAATAGCTTAATAATCGATTTATACTTACAGGGAAACTAATATGACAAATCAACTCTTCATAATATTAATAACCGCACTTCTTGTTGTGGGATGTACAACAAATGAAAGAACTTCAGAGGATGGCTCTCAAAAAAATACTATAAACGTAAACATAGGTAATGAGCCGCCTACTCTTGACTGGTCACTGGCTATGGATAGCACCTCTTATACAATTCTTAATAACCTTATGGAAGGACTCACAAAATTCGACGAAACTCTCATTCCGCAACCAGCCCTTGCCGAAAGCTGGGAGATTAGTGAAGACGGTACGACATATACATTTAAAATAAGGGAAAATGTGCAATGGTCGGATGGGAAACCTCTTAAGGCCGAGGACTTTGAATATTCCTGGAAGCGTATTCTTAACCCTGCCACTGGTGGACATTATGCATACTTTCTCTATGACATTGAAAATGCAGAGGAATATAACACCGGAAAAATTGACGACCCAGATAAAGTTGGAGTGAAGGCTCTAGATGACAATACACTGCAAGTCAAATTAAGAAGACAAGCGTCATACTTCCCGAGTCTACTTGTATTTATGTCCACATTCCCTATGAGAAAAGATGTAGTTGAAAAGCACGGGATTAAATGGACCGAGCCTGAGAATATAGTAACTTTAGGCCCTTATAAGCTCTCGTCATGGAGACACCATGCCTATATGCGCCTTAAAGCAAATCCAAATTATTGGGGTGAAAAACCCAAGATTGAAAATGTAAACATGGTAATGAACGAAAACCCTTCCTCAGCCCTAGCACTTTATGAAAGTGGTGAGCTTGATTATGCTGACAGCAAAAGTATCCCACCTTTAGAGGTCCCAAGGCTAAAAGATTTAGAGGATTTTAAGACTACTCTACAATTTAGAACCAACTATATTGCATTTAATGTAAAGAAGTCTCCGTTTGATAATCCGCTTGTTAGAAAAGCCTTTTCAGCTTCCATAGATAGAAAAAGCAT
>SMWY01000005.1 GCA_004356555.1 Candidatus Dadabacteria bacterium | reverse complement strand
GTTCCCACAGTTCCAATTATCATTCCCTCAGTAACAAATATTTTCAGAATGCCACTTTTTGTAGCCCCCATTGCACGCAATATAGCTATATCCTTTCCTTTTTCCATAACCACCATAGTCAAAGTGCTAACAATATTAAGAGCTGCCACAAGTACTATTAATCCGAGTATTATTGCTATTGCTATCCTTTCTAAACGGAGCGCTTTGAATAATCTTTTATTTACCTCTTCCCAGTTCCTTGTGTAATAAGGGAAACCAAGAATAGAAGTAAGCTCACTTCCCATTTTTCTTGCATTGTAAATATCCTGTACTTTTATCTCTACACCGGAGACCTGACCTTCCATATCAAAAAAATCCATCGCATCCCCAAGATCGATATAAGATATTGATGAATCATATTCAATCATACCGTAATCAAATATCCCTATCACTTCATATTTTTTCACCTTAGCTGTTTGACCAAAGGGGCCTAATTTCCCAAATGGTGATATCAGACTGACCAGGTCACCCTCTAAAACTCCTAGATTAGCCGCAAGCTCTTTTCCAATAAGAATAGGAGGTTTACCGGAGTCCGTATCCGCACTTAATTTTACTAAAACTTTATTACCAATCTCTTTTAGCTGTTCGTCATTTAATTTTTTATCAGATTTTCTTTTCTCCACACTCCCATTCCCAATGGCTTCCTCTATGCTAGTTACCTTGCCCGCAGTATTGGGATCAATACCTCTTATGACAGACCCTGATACGTTTCTTTCACTCGCTATCATCCCCTGGCCGTAAATAAATGGGCTAGCCCCGACAACTCCTGGAAATTCAAGCACGTCCTCTTTTATTTCACCATAGTCCTTCATGGGTCCGTCGTAGCTAAGCACAACGAGATGAGAGCTGACACCGAGAATTTTCTCCCTTAGCTCTTCTTCAAATCCCCCCATAACTGCAAGAACCACGTTAAGAGCCATTACGCCAATAATTACCCCTAGAACCGAAATTATTCCTATAATGGAAGTAAACTTCTGCTTTCTCCGGGAACTGAGATATCTAAGTCCAATAAAAAATTCGTATTTCATCAGGGTCTGAGGTGAGGAAAGAAAATAACTTCCCTTATTGAAGGAGAATTGGTAAATAGCATGACAAGACGATCAATTCCAATACCCTCACCTGCCGTAGGAGGCATACCATGCTCTAAGGCGGTGATATAGTCCTGATCCATCTCATGCACTTCCTCTTCACCTTTGTTTTTTAACTCTATCTGCTTCTCAAATCTCTCTTTTTGATCTATCGGGTCGTTTAACTCAGAAAAAGCGTTAGCTATTTCACGCCCGGATATATAAAGTTCAAAACGATCGGTTATTTCCGGATTTTCTTCATTCTTTCTGGCAAGCGGTGATACATCGAGCGGAAATCCATATACAAAAGTAGGGTTAGTCAGTTTATCTTCGAAAAGGCTCTCAAAGATCTCTGTTATGGCCTTACCTCTGATTCCTTTATGATCGATTCCTAAAGAATCAGCTTTTTTAAATAGTTCTTTGTCATCAGATAAAATTTTGTCACCTAGTTCTTGTCTGAGCGACTCTGATATATCCATCCTCTTCCAGGGACGAGTCATGTCAATTTGAACGTCTACGTATTCAAATTTTAGTGTGTTTTTGATTTCATGGGATATATGGCAAATAAGCTCTTCAGTCAAATCCATCAGATCTTCATATGTTGCATAGGCCTGATAGAGCTCTATCATTGTAAATTCCGGGTTATGCTGAGTAGAAACGCCTTCGTTCCTGAAGGTTCTTCCGATCTCGTATACTCTCTCTATTCCTCCAACAACGAGCCTCTTTAGATAGAGCTCTGGAGCAATCCTCAATACAAAATCCATATCAAGCGCGTTATGATGAGTCTCAAACGGACGAGCCACAGCACCCCCTGCGATCGGATGTAAAATAGGGGTTTCAACCTCAACGAAATCCCTCTCCTCTAGAAATCTCCGAATAAGATTGATTATTTTGCTTCTTGTAAGAAAGATTTCCTTAATATCCGGATTGGATATTAAATCCAGGTAGCGCTGGCGATACCTGATTTCTACGTCTTTTAGTCCATGCCATTTCTCCGGCAACGGATGAAGCGACTTGGTAAGAAATTTATATTCCGTAACGTTTAGTGTTAACTCTCCGGTTCTTGTTTTAAATAAATTCCCCTTAATTCCTATAAAATCACCAAGGTCAACAAACTTTTTAAAGGCTTTATGTTCATCATCCCCAACTACATCTTTTTTTATGTAACCCTGGATCTTTCCCGATCTGTCAGATATATGAAAAAATAGGCTCTTGCCAAAATCCCTTATAGACATAACTCTTCCGGCTAAAGAGAATTCATCGGGAATATTCTTGAGCTCCTCTTCCGAAAGCTCCCCGTACTTGGGAATAAGATCCGTAGCCAAATGAGTTGGTTTAAAATCATTTGCAAAAGGGTTAATTCCCGAATCTTTTAATTCGTCGAGCTTTGCCCTTCTCTGTTCAAACTGTTCGTTTCCCATAATTTAAGGTTAAAGGTTCTAAATCAAATGGATATTAACGTCAATAAATATACAATTTCCTTTTGAATTTAATTTAAGGGGTTTGACGTATTTATGATTGCTTGTTTTCGTCCACAATAATATACGTTGCTATAGCCTTTGCCACAAGTTTATTTTCATTGAAGACATCAACCTCACCAGGCATTATCCGGCCCTCTCTTAAAACTTTAGCTCGAGCTTCAACAATTCCCCCTGTTACAGGGGCCAGATAACTAATATTCATCTCAATTGTTAAAAAGCGTTTTCCTTTTTTGACAATGCTGGCTACTGCTGCAGCCACAGCTGAATCCGCCAGCGCAAACAGACCACTGCCGTGAATTGCTCCATAGGGGTTTGTAAGCTTTTTGTCATAAGGCATTGTTAGCGTTGCTTGTCCTGACCCCATTTCAACAATTTCAATCCCTAGTAACTCCCATATCGGCACATGGGGAAAATCATCTTTAGTATATCCTTTGATTGCCATAGAAGATCTCCATTTTATTCCTTATAGATTACTTGTAATTTGTGGTTTGAAAACATTTATTTTTTTGAAAAATCCGGCTATAAGATTCAGTACCGCCCTCCTTGCAGAAGTCTTGTTTAGAACATAAAATAAATGTCAGGACTAAGTCCCACAAGGAGCTCGCAAATAATTGTTTGTATGGGTGCCTGGAGTTTGTTAGGATTACTCATCTGTAGGCAGATTTATGAATGTAACTAAAGAACAAGTTGAAGCAGGACAAGCCGCGTACACACCCAGAATGTTGAGCATCTATAACTTTTTAATCCTTCGGGTTATAGTGCCCTATATTTGGAAGTGTCCGATCGATAATGTAATAAAATTATATAATGCAAATATTAGCTCCAATCATCTGGAAATAGGAGTAGGATCGGGATACTTTCTTGATAACTGCAAATTCCCTTCAGATAATCCACGACTTGCTCTTATGGATTTAAACCCGAACAGCTTAAAATTTACAGCTGAAAAGGTCTCACGTTACAAACCTGAAATCTACAGAGGAAATATACTGGAACCAATTGAAACAGATATGGAAAAATTCGATTCAATAGCAATTAATGCAGTTATACACTGCCTTCCGGGGACGATGAGTACTAAGCTTGTTGTATTTGATCACATAAATGCACTTCTAAACCCGGGTGGAGTCGTGTTTGGATCTACAATATTGAATATAGGGGTTAAGCAAAACTGGCTAACAAAGAAATTTATGAAAAATTTCAACAATCGCAGAATATTCTGTAACTTGGAAGACGATCTCTCAACCTTAGAAGAGGGATTAACTGAGCGTTTCTCGAAAAGTGAAGTAAAGGTGATAGGAACCGTCGCTTTGTTTAGAGCAGAGGTTTAGTTTATAACCGACTATAATAGTTTTCGCGTATCTAATATTCTAGAGATAATCAAAACATGGCAGTAGAACTTGAAAATGTAGTCCCATTAGGGAGGTCGCTCAAAGAATACAAGCTAATGTTTGACCTCACTGATAATGATCTTGATAAGAAAATACTTGGAGTAGCAGACGGAATTGCAAGTTTTAATGTCGAGATGACAGAGCTTGGAAATACTGTAGTATCTGTGGACCCTATTTATAGCTTCGAAGGGAAAGAAATAAAAGAGCAATTCTACAATGTTATCGATTCAGTTGTAGATCAATTGAAAGCCACTCAGGAAGATTATATATGGGATATTTTCAAATCCCCGGATGAATACAAGCAGTACCGAATTCAAACTCTTGAGAAATTTATTGCAGATTATGATCTCGGGAAGAGAGAAAGAAGATATATAATAGGAGAACTGCCATCACTCGACTTTGAGGATTCCTCCTTTAATCTAGCCCTTTGTGCTCACTTGCTATTTTTCTACTCAAAGCAGCTCGACTATGAGTTTCATCTGGCTTCAGTAAAAGAAATTCTACGCACAGCAAATGAAGTACGTATTTTCCCACTGCTTGATGTCAAGTCGATTAACCGCTCGGTGCATTTGGACCCGATAATTCGTGAACTGGAATCAGAGGGTTTATCGGTCGAGTTAAGAAAGGTTGGTTACGAAATGCAGCGGGGAGGAAATATGATGCTCTGTATAGTAAAAGAACAATGATCTAAATTAAAAAGATATATGAATTTCATATTATGACTTTGCCTTTCCAGATTTTCTGAATAAATAATGGAAGTATTCAAATTTTGAGTCACGGTTCATAGAATTAGATCTATAAACTTACACCACAAAATAAATAAGAAATATTAAGCTTCGCTCAGTATACTTCTATCTACTAGAAGGGTTTATAGTAAATGGGTAGCTTGGGAGAAGACAATGATAAAATACATATTGATATTAACACTTAGCGTCTTGTTGGGAATTTCCTCTTACCTGCTTTATAAGAATGAATATATAGTTGTAAATATTGAAACCGGCGGGGAAGGGTTAAAGGAGGGAATTGTACAAGGTGGGATTCTTGATAACCGAACTGCCTCAGAATCTGAAGAGCTAAAAACCGCACAAAGAATAAAACCTGAAGCAACGCTTGTACCTGATATTAAAGATGAGATAGAGACTTTGGAAGAAGATTCAGGAACTGAGATACATCTAGACCCAACTGTGGGATTGGAGATAAACCCCGAGCAGCATATCGCATCAAGCTATAGAGTTATTGGGCCCAGAGAATTCGTACTCCTGACAGACAAAGAGGAACCTATGGTTGAAATAGACCTTCATACCGGACAAGTTAAAATAAATCCGAAGTATAAGCTTGATGAAGTTTCAACTGAGTTCTGGAAATCTATAGGCAAAAAATATCCAGAAGTTTGCTTTGTGGAATAATACTTTTTAGCAATTAGGAAGAGTAAACAATTTCACCATTTACTATTGTATAGTTCACTTTGCCCTTAAGTTTCCAGCCATCAAATGGGCTGTTCTTAGATTTAGAGTGAAACTTTTCTCTGTCCACTGTAAGTTCTTTCCCAGGATCAAAAATCACTACGTCCGCAGCACTACCGACTTTAATTGTACCCTTGCCTAAGTTCAATATTTCTGACGGAGCATTTGTAAGTTTGCTAATCATTTGATTTATAGTTAGCACGCCGTCCTCTACAAGTTTTAGGGAAAGAGGTAAAGCGGTTTCAAGCCCTACAATTCCAAATGGAGCTATATCAAATTCTACTTTCTTCTCATCTTCACTATGTGGAGCGTGATCTGTCGCTATTGCATCAAGCGTGCCGTCCTTAAGTCCAACTAATATAGCTTCCCTATCTTTCTTACCCCTTAGAGGAGGATTCATCTTAGCATTTGTATCGTACTCATTCACTGCTTCATCAGTCAGTGTAAAGTGATGTGGGGTAACCTCGGCTGTTACTTTAACACCTCTTTTCTTAGCCGCCCTTATAAGCCTCACTGAACCTGCAGTTGATACGTGACATATATGGAGCCGTGCCCCGGTAAGCTCTGCAACCGTTATATCACGCGAGACCATCACATCTTCTGATGCGCACGGGATTCCGGTTAGCCCAAGCTTGGTTGAAACATAACCCTCATTCATAACTCCCGTTCCGGAAAGATTTTTATCCTCTGCATGTGAGATAACAGGTATATCAAAAGCCCGCACATATTCCATTGCGTGCCGCATAACCTTAGCATTCATCACAGGCATGCCGTCATCAGACACACCAACGCATCCAGCCTCGTACATCTCTCCTATTTGTGCAAGACCTTCTCCCATCTCGCCTTTTGTAATAGCACCTATCGGAAAAACGTTAACTATTCCTTCAGTGCGTGCTTTTAAGAGTATATATTCGGTAACTGAAGCATTATCGTTTACAGGATTAGTATTAGGCATACAAACTATTGATGTAAACCCGCCCGCGGCTGCAGACTCACATCCGGAGCGTATTGTCTCCTTATGTTCAAATCCCGGCTCCCGTAGGTGAACATGAATATCTACAAATCCGGGTGATACAATTTTTCCCTTTGCATTTATGACTGTAACATCAGGATCCTTATCAAATTTTTTAGTTGTCTTGGGATAGGACTTGATTTCCCCATTTTCGATAAAGATATTCCCAGTTTCATCAATTCCTTGAGAGGGATCAATAATTCTCCCTCCTTTAATAAGTATGCTCATGCATCTCTCCCTGCAGATGCCACCAGATAAAACATTGCCATCCTTACGGCAATTCCGTTAGAGACCTGATCAAGAATTACAGAGCCTGCGTCATCAGCAATATCTGAGGAAAGCTCAATTCCCCTATTAATCGGGCCGGGGTGCATCACCGTTACATCCTCACTTGCTCCTCTCAATTTTTCGCGTGTAAGCCCATAGAATCTCGAATACTCCCTTAAAGAGGGGAAGTATTCCGATTCCTGCCGTTCCATCTGAATACGGAGCATTATAATAACGTCGGCTCCTTCTATAGCCTCATCTAAATTATAAAATGTCCGGATTTTCGCGTTCTCAATATATTTTGGGATCAGAGTCGGCGGGCCGACTAATCTGACTTTAGCTCCGAGTTTCAAAAGTCCCCAAATGTTGGACCTGGCTACACGGCTGTGCAAAATATCTCCTACAATCACTACTCTAAGTCCCTTAATTTTCCCTTTTATTTCTCTAATTGTGAATAGATCAAGGAGCGCCTGGCTTGGATGTTCGTGCGAGCCGTCTCCTGCATTTATTATAGAGGAGTTAAGTTCTTTAGCTAAAAGCCAGGGAGCACCAGACATGGGATGGCGAATCACTATTACACCCGCACCCATGGCTTCAAGGTTTCTTGCTGTATCGAGTAAGGTTTCGCCTTTAGATACGCTGCTATGGGATAAAGTAAAGTTTAAAACGTCTGCGCTTAGTCTTTTTTCTGCAATTTCAAAGGATGATCTTGTCCTCGTGCTTGGCTCATAGAACAAATTGCAAACGGTAACACCTCTTAGCGCAGGAACTTTCTTCACATCACGCTCTGAGACTTCTTTCATGGACTCAGCAGTATCGAGCACTAGAGTTATTTCTTCCGCCGTTAACTCCTCAAGCCCCAAAATGTGTTTACGCTGAAATTTCATTTTACCCTTTAAGTACTATGACTTCATCTTTTCCGTCAGTTTCCTTTAAATGTACTCTGACTTCCTCCGTGCTCAGTGTGTTTACTTTTATCCCTACATAATCAGCTTGAATTGGGAGCTCTCTATGTCCCCTGTCGACCATGGCTGCTAACTGGATTGAGGACGGCCTTCCAAAATCCATTATTTCTTCAAGTGCGGCTCTCGTCGTTCTGCCGGTATATATTACATCATCAACCAGCACCACTTCCTTATCCTCTACAGAAAAAGGAATTTCTGTCTTTTCTACCTTAGGCCACTCTGTTTTACGTCTAAGGTCATCCCTGTATAGCGTAATATCAAGGGTGCCCATAGGAGGTTTGATCCCTTCGAGCTTTTCTATCCTGTTTACGATTCTCTCCGCGATATGAACACCTCTTGTTCTTATCCCGATTACAACAAGCTCTTTAGCACCTTTATTCTTTTCAAGTATTTCAGATGTAATACGCACGATTGTGCGCTTAATAGTTTCAGAATCCATTAGAACATTTTCAGCCATAGTATAAATCACCTTTTAAAGCAATTTTAATTACAAATTATAACTATATCAATCTATACCTGAAAGAATCCTATCCCATCTTACTTTATTCAAAATATCGGGATTTGCAAAATCCCATGACCAATGAATTATAAAAGCTCTCCCCGCAATATTCTCAATCGGTACGAATCCCCAGAACCTGCTGTCCTGACTGTTGTCCCTGTTATCACCCATTACAAAGACAGATCCTTCGGGCACTTTAGTCACAGGAATATAGCTACCCCTGTTAGTATTTTCCTTACCCTTCCTGAAAATCACGGTATGCTCTTCTCCGAAAAGGTCCTCTCTATACTCATCAAACTGCTCACTGTTTCTTTTGTCCGCATAAGTACCCTCGTATTCTATCGGAACTTTCCCGCCGTTAATATATAGATTTCTACCATTTAAATCTATTTCATCCCCGGGTAGTCCAACTACGCGCTTTATATAATAGAGGCCATTCTTTGAAGGATCCCTTTCATTATTCGGGTATGTAAATACAACCACATCCCCTCGTTTTATCTTTTCAATAGGGAATATCTCTATATCAGTAAACGGAATCTTTGTTCCGTAAACGAATTTATTTACGAGTAGATGATCACCAACTAGTAGTGTCGGAATCATAGAGCCTGAGGGAATCTTAAAAGGTTGAAAGACAAAAGTTCTTATTATAAGTGCAAGCAAAATAGCGAAAGCTAAAGCTTCAATGTTTTGTCTTAGTTTTGATTTAGTATATTTTGAG
>SMWY01000004.1 GCA_004356555.1 Candidatus Dadabacteria bacterium | reverse complement strand
TAGAAACCAACAGGATTTATATCACGTATTTCTTGGTAAATCTTTTTTATTAGGGTGGTTTTTCCTATTCCGGGTAGGCCTGAGATTAGAATGTTTCGTTTATCTTTTCCCATCTGATGCAACCTTTTACATCGTGTATGTTCTGATTGCAGTATTAGTTCTGGTCAGTAGGAGTTTGAGAGCAGGTAACAACTAGCAGGAGTGGCTAGAAGATCTTCAATTCTTTAATTTATCCGTGAGTACTCTTAATATTTCAACTACGTTGTCAATTTCTTCAAAGGTGTTCTCTACTGAGAAACTAAACCTAATACTGGAGTACGCTTCTTCTTCTGTAAGTCCCATTGCGCCCAAGACATAAGAGGGCGCTTTCTCAAAATTTGTACACGCGGAGCTCTGAGAGCATCTAACACCGTTTTGATCAAGATGCTTTACTATAAGGCGTCCGTCAATCCCAGCAAACATGATATTAGAAGTATTACACACTCGGTTTTTTGTATCACCGTTTACTTTTGATCCGGGCACGAAATCGAGTACCATTGCCTCAAATCTATCGCGAAACTCCTTCATCCTAGATATAAGCTCCGGTAAGTTTTTTTGTCTAATTTCTGCTGCTTTCCCCATCCCGGCTATGCCGGGGACATTTTCCGTACCTGGTCGAAATCCCTCTTCCTGAAATCCTCCGAATAAGATAGGTGCAAGTAAAAATCGGTCCTTGCAATATATAGCCCCAATACCTTGAGGTGAGTGAAATTTATGCCCCGTGAGTGAGAAAAAATCAATTGGCATTTTTTCAATACTCATTTGGATTTTGCCTACTGCCTGAGCCGCATCAGTGTGGAGAGGTACACCCATTTCAGTACAAATTTTCCCTATTTCGGAAATAGGTTGTATAACTCCGGTTTCATTGTTTACCCACTGCACAGAAACAAGAGAGGTGCTATCATTGATAGCCTTTCTTAATTCCTCTAAATCAATTAAGCCATCAGGGTTTACTTCCAGTTTGTTTACTAGAACCCCGTTTAATTTTAGAAAATTGCACATTTTCTGTATTGAAGAGTGTTCAACTGTTGTAGTTAGTATTTGACACCCGTTTGATTTATCTTTAGTACAGGAGTAAAAAGCCATGTTGTTGGACTCTGTTCCTGATCCGGTGAAGGTTATCTTTGAGGTATCTGACCCTATAAGTTCTGCAAGTTGTTTTCTGGCTTGGGCCATATGTCGGCGGGCACGCTCACCTGTAGAATGAGCGCTTGAAGGGTTGCCGAATTCACTGCCCATTACTTTTAATACTTCTTCACGGACTTCAGGCAGCGGCCTGGTTGTAGCGTTATTATCAAAATATATTTCTTTATGTTTCATATCCAGACCCTAATAAAATTATTATACATCATTTCCAGGATTAGTTTGGAGTTAAGTAAGACTTAGAATATAAAAAGTTTTGTTATGCGAGTTAAACAGCTAAGAGAGAAATTCTTTATTGAACAGTCTCAAATTCATATTCCTCAGGGGTCATAATAGTGATACAGTACCTGTTATCTCCTTCCTCAAGAGGACCCAGGTGAGACATGAGCTGAACATCCTCTTCTTTTCCATCTTTTTTAAGAGTTACCGGAAAATAAATTAGATTAGACTTACTTGTCTGACGGTGGACCCTCATGAAAAATATGAATTTATTGATGACAATGCTAGCTCTGGTTTTTTCGTTTTCCCCCTTTTCTATGCTCTTTTGATCGGGGGTAATCCAATTATCCCAAACCGAAGAAGTTATAAAAACCGGAATTAAAAGGCCGACTTCTTTTGCAATATCGGAGACGTTTTTTTGTTTACTCCTAGGTTCTTCTTGACTCATGTTTACTCCTTATCGTTTTCTCCTGGAAGCATTGCAATAATTCTAAGAGGTCCTCCGCTGCCGCCTTTAATTTTCATCGGTAAAGCGATAATAATGGCCCCTTTTGGTGGTAGTTTATCCAAATTAGCCACATTTTCGAATGCCGGGATATTTTCTTTAAATAAAATTCGGTGACTTTCAAATAACTGAGACTGCCCGTAGTCTATGCTTGGAGTATCTAGTCCGATCGCGTTTATGTTTCTGTTCTCTACCAACCATTTTGCAGCTTTAGGGTCTAATCCGGGGAAATGAAGATTCTTTACAGCCTCGTCGTCTCTCTTATCCGTACCCATATATTTCACTCTGTCAGGCCAGTATTTAGCGTAGCCCGTATTTAATAGAACGATTGAGCCGTCGGGGATCGGACCGTTTTTAGATTCCCAATCTGTAAAGTCTTTTACGCCGATCTGGTAATCGGGATCGGATAATGTGTTTTGAGTCACATTTATTACCACCGCAGGCCCTATTAATCTTTCAAGCGGAATTTCATCTACTGTCTGTTTTCCTTGGGCAAAATGTATTGGAGAGTCAATGTGAGTCCCACCGTGCTCCGAGGCTGTGTATTTGTTTGCAGTATAGTAATAGCCTTTGTCCGTATTGCCCTCAAAAACCGTTTCCAGCTCAAACCCTTCCGCTGTGGGCCAGTATACAGTCTCCGATGAAAAGTCATGTGTCAGATCTATCCACTTGCCTTGAGCTAGTGTTAAATTTTCAGATTCTGAATAGGCTAAATCTGTATTACCTAGAACTAATCCTACAAATACTAAGACAAAAAAAGTTGATATACTATTTTTCATAATATCCCCTATTTCCCTTTCCCGGGTTCTTTTTCCAAATCTGAATTATTAAATTCTTCAGTGTCGGGGAGATCTATCTGAAAGTCTCTTATGTGATCTATTTCGATTACGATATTCTTAGTTTTACATTCAAGTACATGTCCGCCAGATTTTTTGTCAGCGGATATGAAATGAAAATGGAATCCGGATTGGCTCATACCCTCTATGTATAAAGGCAGCCAGTAACCTGCTATAGTGCCTTTGAGATTGTTCAGATCGAATTCGGATTGCTCTTTCACAGCTTCGCTTATGGGCGGGTAAGGTTTTTCCTGCGCGTGTACGCTTCTTGTTTTCAAATATTCAAATTCACCACTTACCTTGATTGCGTAAAAGATATTTTTTATAGGAAGAGCGTCTTCTATGTATTTCTTAAGTTCCTCGCAGTTAAGTTCTCGATCCGGAACAAGTTTTTCATTGGAATCAAAGAATGTAACAATTGCGAAGGGAGATTTCATGGAATCCTCAACTATTGATACTTTCCCTTCGGAATCTATCTTATAGAACACACCGTCGACTGCGACCATCTCACCGTCTAAACGGTTAAATGTTCCTAGTCCAAAGTCACCGTGCTTTTTAAGCTCTCCATAAGTTAAATCTCCTTCATAGACCCCTTCCACGAGCGCTTCAAATATTGAAGCTTGAAATATCGAGTCATTAGGGACTTCCTGATCAGCATTACTATGTGAGTGAAATGTTATAATCATAATTGCTAATATTATCGTGGCCAGATTAAATGCATTAGTCATCTCAGCCTTCGTTTTCAAGGTCCATTTCCTCCATGGCTTTAGATATTAATCTTTGATACTCCTTTTCCGTAATAATTTCAAGGCTCGACTCCATTCTGTCCAAAAACACTATTCCGTTTAAATGATCAAGCTCGTGTTGGAAAATTCTTGCGATAAAATCAGAGAATTCACTTTCGATCTCTTTCCCATCTCTGGTAAGGTATTTTACCCTGATTGATTTATGACGGGGAACAAGTCCCCTAATTCCCGGAATGCTTAAACAGCCCTCCCAATCCTTTTCTTTTTCCTTGGAGAAAGAAAGTATATCGGGATTAATTATAGCGGTCGGTTCCATTTCAGGAGCATTGGGATATCGCTCATTAGGTCTTGAAGAAATTATGAAAATACGTTTGGATTCATATACCTGAGGAGCTGCAAGACCTACTCCGTTAGCCTCAATTGCGGTTGCTATTAAATTGTCTATAAAATTTTGGATCTCTTCGTCTTCCAAATTTTTTACTTGGGCGGCCATTTCTCTTAGAATGGGATGACCCAACTCTGCAATCTCTAAAATTTTTTCCATGACATTAGTTCGTAATATAATACTATACTGTTATTGATTAATTATAATGTACCAATTAAATATCAAAAAATCTCAGATTTTTTTTAACCAATATTTAATAAAAACGAGCTAATTATTCAACATCTCAAATAAATATGATCCTGATTGTTGACAATATCTTATTCAGTCGTTAAACAATTATATGTACTATGAAAAAAACCGCATTAAATTCTATTCACAAAGAGCTCGGGGCAAAAATGGTTGAGTTTGCAGGGTGGGAAATGCCTGTTCAGTATGAGAGTGCTAGAAAAGAACATCTCGCCGTTAGAGCGTCTGCCGGATTATTTGATGTTAGCCATATGGGGGAAATTGAGATTCGCGGTAAGGATGCGATAGGTTTCTGCCAATGGATTACTACTAACGACGTAAATAAAGTTAGTAATTTTCAGGCTCAGTATACTCTTTTATGTAACTGTGAAGGTGGTGTGGTTGATGACATTATAATATACAAATTCTCTGATGAGCTTTTCTTGTTTTGTGTGAATGCATCAAACAGTGCAAAAGATTACGAATGGATTAAAAAAGAAGAAAAGAATTTTGATGTAGAGGTTGTGGATAAAAGTGCTGATTATTCTCAAATAGCTATTCAGGGTCCCGATTCAAAGACAATTCTCAGTGATGGTATTAGAGCAGATTTGGATAAAATAAAAAAATTTCGTTTTGAAGTTATAAATTGGGAAGGAAGAGATTTAATAGTTGCAAGGACAGGTTATACAGGGGAAGATGGATTTGAGGTTTTTTTGCCCTGGGATGGAGCTCCTTCACTTTGGAACAGGCTAATGGAAGTTGGAAATGAGCATGGAGTCAAGTCCTGTGGGCTTGGTGCTCGGGACACACTTAGAATTGAAATGGGTTATTCTCTTTATGGTCACGAGATCGATGAGGATATTAACCCTCTTCAAGCAGGACTCGACAGATATGTGAAGATGGATTCTGACAACTTTATTGGCAAAGAGGTCTTATCCAAGGCTTTAGATGAAGGGCTTTCTCAAAAGCTGGTAGGATTTGAAATGATAGACCGAGGAATTCCAAGACAAGGCTACAGCATATTTAAAAACGGTGCTTTTCTTGGTCATGTTACAAGCGGCACTTTATCCCCAAGTCTTGAAAAATCTATCGGCTTGGGTTATTTAAGTAGTAATGTCGAAGGTGATGATAGGATTCAAATCCAAATTAGGGATACCGTCAGGGAAGCTGAGATAGTTAGTATCCCTTTTTATAATAGGGAGATTAATTAAGGAGGTTGAATTATGGTACAGGTACTTGAAGAGCTCAAATATACCAATGATCACGAATGGGCTCATGTGGAAGGTGATGTGCTTGTAATGGGTATTACCGATTATGCTCAAGATTCACTGGGTGAAATAGTTTATGTTGAGCTTCCGAGCGAAGGAGACGAAATCACCAAAGGCGACCCTTTTGGGGCAGTTGAGTCGACAAAAGCCGTCTCTGATCTCTATGCTCCAGTGAGCGGTGATGTTGTAGAAGTGAACGAGGCTCTTCTTGATTCGCCCGAGTTGATTAACACAGATCCCTACGGTGAAGGGTGGATAATCAAAGTAAAAGTATATGATCCTGGGGAGCTCAACGATTTAATGAATTTTGTGGATTATAATGATTTTATTGAGAAAGAGATGGAAAAATAGAGCCTCATGCTAATTCCTTGATCTCTTCTGAATGTACTTGATAGTAATCTGCTCATATTATCATATTTGCCTCTCAGTTGCGCAATGTAAAATTTCGTAAAATTCAATGATCTAATGAATACAGACCTGGATAAAAATAGTTCATTTGTTTCAAGACATATAGGGCCCGATAAATCTGAATTGGAGTCTATGCTTGAACAGATTGGAGTAAGTTCACTTGATGAACTAATTGATAGTATCGTCCCTTCATCAATAAGGATGAAGGGTTCATTGAACCTCCCGGGTCCAATAAGTGAGTTTGAATTATTAAATGAATTAAAGCATACGGCAAAGCTGAATAAAGTTTATAAATCATACATTGGCATGGGCTATTATGACTGTATCACGCCCGGTGTCATCCAACGCAATATTTTAGAAAACCCGGGATGGTATACACAGTACACCCCCTATCAGGCTGAGATATCACAAGGACGTCTTGAAGCGCTTATTAATTTTCAGACTATGGTAAGTGATCTGACTGGAATGGAGATTGCCAATGCTTCTCTTTTAGATGAAGGCACAGCAGCGGCTGAAGCTATGACAATGCTCCACCGGGCAAAGGATAAAAAGATAAAAGGTAAAGATGCAAACATATTTTTTGTATCTGACAAATGTTTTCCCCAGACAATTGATATTCTCCGCACAAGGGCAGAACCATTAGGTATTAGTCTTGTTGTCGGGGATCATCAGGAATTTGATTTTGATGATGAAGTATTTGGAGCTCTCGTGCAGTATCCCGGCGCAGAGGGTGAAGTAGACGATTATTCCTATTTTATAGAAAACGCACATGACTCCGGAATTTTAGTAGCTGTTGCAGCAGACCTGCTTAGTTTAACCCTCCTTACCCCGCCTGGGGAATTTGGTGCGGATGTAGTAGTCGGTTCTACTCAAAGGTTTGGCGTGCCTCTAGGTTACGGAGGGCCTCATGCCGCATATATTGCCACGTTTGAAAAATTTGCAAGGCAGATTCCCGGCAGAATTATCGGTGTCTCTATTGACTCAAAAGGTGATCCTGCTTACAGGATGGCTTTGCAGACACGAGAGCAGCACATTAGGCGGGAAAAAGCTACTTCCAATATATGCACCGCTCAAGCGCTCCTTGCTATTATGGCGGGAATGTATGCTGTATATCACGGTCCCGAGGGATTAAAAGCGATAGCAGAGAGAATTCACAAATCGACTCGTTTCCTTGAATCTCATCTTCAGAAGTTGGGTTACAATCAGACTAATGATTATTATTTTGACACCTTGAAAATTGATCTCGGAGATAACTCAGGTGAGCGAATCCAAAATTTAAAATCAATTGCAGAAAAAGAAAAGATCAATTTTAGATATATAGATGAAAGGCATGTCGGGATATCGCTTGATGAAACAACAGAGCTAAGTGACATTAAAAAAATAATTAGGGTTTTTGCTGCTTTAGATGAAAAAAACTATGATATGACGTTTAAAGCTCAAGAACTATATGACCTGGAAATACAGTTTCCAAAAGAGCTACTTCGCAAAAGTGAATTCCTTACTCACCGAGTATATAACAAATACCATACTGAAACCAAGATGGTTAGATATATAAAAAGGCTTGAGAATAAAGACCTTTCTCTCACTTCATCCATGATTCCTCTTGGTTCCTGTACGATGAAATTAAATGCTACTACCGAGATGGTGCCACTTACCTGGCCTGAGTTCTCAAGGCTCCACCCATTTGTCCCTAAAGATCAAGCAAAGGGTTATGTACGTATATTTAGGGAACTTGAAGGTTATCTTTCGGAAATCACCGGTTTGCCGGCTGTTTCACTTCAGCCCAATTCCGGTGCGCAGGGTGAATACGCAGGGCTTATGGTAATAAGGGCGTATCATGCTGACAAAGGTGAGGGACATAGAGATGTGGTGTTGATTCCCTCTTCTGCTCACGGAACTAATCCGGCAAGTGCCGTAATGGCCGGTATGAGAGTCGTTGTAGTTAAGTGTGATGATCAGGGGAATGTCGATATCGAGTCATTGAGAGAGAAGGCAGAGCAATATAAAGACACACTTTCTGCCATAATGGTTACATACCCATCAACTCACGGGGTTTTTGAGGAAGGTATTAAAGAGATTTGTTCAATTATCCATGAAAATGGCGGCCAGGTTTATATGGACGGCGCAAATATGAATGCACAGGTGGGTCTTACGAGTCCTTCAATAATAGGGGCGGATGTTTGCCATATAAATCTACACAAAACGTTCAGCATACCACACGGAGGGGGAGGCCCTGGAATGGGTCCTATTTGTGTAGCGAAGCACCTTTCACCTTATCTTCCGGGACATTGTGTAGTTGAGCTAGGGGATGAAAAATCTATCTCGGCCGTCTCTTCTACCCCGTGGGGCAGCTCCAGCATAATGCTCGTGTCTTATATTTATACTAGACTTCTTGGCTGGAAGGGCGTTACTGATGCAACTAAATACGCGATATTAAACGCCAATTACATGAAATCGAAATTAGAGAGATTTTATAGTGTTCTTTATACAGGAACTAGTGGAAGGGTTGCGCATGAATTCATTTTGGATTTAAGAACTTTTAAAAAGGAAGCCGGGATAGATGTTGAAGATGTAGCAAAAAGGCTTATGGATTACAGTTTCCATGCTCCGACTATCTCGTGGCCCGTTGCCGGAACAATGATGATAGAGCCCACCGAGAGCGAGGCAAAAGATGAATTAGACCGCTTTTGTGAGGCTCTAATTTATATTTATAAAGAAATTAGAGAAGTGGCGGATGGAACAGCAGACCGAGAAAATAATGTTCTTAAATGTGCCCCACATACGGCAAAAGAAATTGCAAGTGATAAATGGAATCATCCCTACTCCAGAAAAAAAGCCGTCTACCCTCTTCCATATTTGAAAGAAAACAAATTCTGGCCGCCGGTGAGCAGAATTGATAACCCCTATGGTGACAGAAACCTTGTATGTTCCTGCCCCCCGGTAGAATCTTACGAAGACTTGCCTTTATTTATTCCGGCAAAATAACAGAATTTTATTTCCCTTTCATCACAGAGTCGATATTTATAAGAGGTATGCTTTCTCCTCCGGTAAATCTAGGCAATGTACCGTCCCATTTTTCTGCCAAACGGAGCTGTATCAGCGCAGGATTGTTCTTCAGAGCTTTTGCTTCTCTTGCTATTGCGTCGGCTTTTGCCTTGGAAGCAGCTTCAATTTCATAAGCTTCACCATCGGCTGCAAGCTTACGCTCCTGATAGCCTGCCTCAGCTTGGGTAACCCTTCTTGTTTTCTCATTTACCGCCTGAAGTGCTTCCTGCTCAGCCCTTACTTTAAGCTCAATAGCTTTGTTAAACTCATCTGAGAATTCAAAATCCGTAATAGCAACGTTTGCTATTGTGAGTGCCGTGG
>SMWY01000070.1 GCA_004356555.1 Candidatus Dadabacteria bacterium | reverse complement strand
TCACAGTAATTGGAACCCCGGACTTGATTTGTCGATGGATATACGTTTTCAGGCGATATCCTAACGAATCTTTCATCTTTATAGTGCTCATTATAGATATCTATTAGTTTTTTAGTCGTTAAACTTTTATTTAGATTCACATAGATGGTCGATAGAATTCCTCTATCCATAGGTATGAGGTGAGGGGTGAAGGACACTTTTACCTTAAGTCCCGAATAATTAGAAAGAGCCTCTTCAATTTCCGGCATATGACGGTGCTCCCCTACTTTATATGCTTTCATGCCTTCATTAACCTCAGAGTAGTGATAGTCAAGTGAAGGAGATCTCCCTGCTCCCGACACTCCGGATTTAGAGTCTATTATTATTGAAGCATGGTCGGCGATTTTATTTATTAGTAGCGGAGCCAGACCTAGTATAGAAGATGTTGGATAACAGCCAGGATTAGCCACGAGTTTTGCTTTTTTAACCTTATGCCTATTTAACTCAGTGATTCCATATACAGCTTTTTTAATTAATTCGGGACAAGGGTGCTCACCGTACCATTTCTTATAATTCTTATTACTGAGCCTGAAATCTGCACCCAAATCGATAATTTTTATATCTCGCTCGTATAGCTCCTTAATTACTTTTGCAGAAGTCCCATGCGGCAGAGCTGCGAATACTATATCTATATCCTTAGGAATTGATTTGGGCTTAAGTGGCTTAAGTTCCAAATCTAAAAAACCCTTTAAGTGAGGAAAGACATCTGAAATCATCTTTCCAGCATGTTTTTCAGCAGTTAAGTGAGTTATCTCAACGTTGGGATGTACAAGCAATAACCTTAAGAGATCACTCCCGGTATATCCACTTGCTCCCAGTACTGCTACCTTTTTCTTTTCCATGGAAGTTGAAAATATCAGGGAATATTATCAATTACAAGTTTTAAGTAAATTTTATCATTAATATTTTCTTTAGAATTCCGATTTATTATGGGTGTCACTATGTGTAATTCTTGACTCCGATTGCTGAGAAAGGTAGTTTTTTAGAAGTAAAGAAAATGACTTAAGGCTATTTTAGAGTAGCTTTTCTCGGAGGAATGTATCAATGTCAATTAAGGTTGGTATTAACGGATTCGGGAGAATCGGCAGGCATATTCTTCGTATTGGGTTAGAGAGGGAAGGGATAGAATTTGTTGGAATAAATGACATTTCTGATTCTAAAACACTTGCTCATCTTTTTAAATACGATTCGATTTTTGGTCCTTACAAAGGGGAAGTTAAATCTGAAAACGGACATATGTTAATAAACGGGAAACCCATCAGGATTTTTTCTGAAAGAAACCCTTCCGATATTCCGTGGCAGGATGTGGGTGCAGAGCTCATTGCCGAGGCTAGCGGCATTTTTAGAAGCAAGGAAGAAGCATCCTTACATCTTGGAGAAACTGTTAAAAAGGTTGTTATAACAGCTCCGGCAAAAGGCAAAGTTGATCTTACAACTGTGCTGGGTGCTAATCAAAATAGCTACGACAGCGCAAATCACAATATTATTTCAAACGCTTCTTGTACGACAAACTGCTTTGCAATGATAGTAAAAGTCCTTCATGAGAACTTTGGAATCAAGAAGGGGCAGATGACCACCGTTCATTCTTACACAAATGACCAGCAGATACTCGATGCGCCTCATAAAGACCTGCGTAGAGCAAGAGCGGCTGCATTATCTATAATACCTACAAGCACTGGGGCTGCGAGCGCTATAGAGATTATCTTCCCTGAACTTAAAGGGAAAATGAGCGCTTTAGCTCTGAGGGTTCCAACCTCTGATGTTTCTGTTGTCGATTTTACATGTGAAGTTGAGAAATCAACTACAGTTGAGGAGATTAATGAAAAATTCAAAGAAGCATCCATGGGCGAGCTTAAAGGTTATTTAAGATACGTAGATGAAGAACTCGTATCCTCTGACTTTATAGGCGATCCTCATTCGGCAATCTTTGATGCACTTTTAACCTCTGTTGTAGAGGGTAATTTAGTAAAAGTTATCGGATGGTATGATAATGAATACGGTTATTCATCGAGGGTAGTGGACTTAATAGAATATATGGGGGATAAGTCTTAAATGAGTAAGTTAGTAGTATCTGATCTTCCGGATTCAGAATTTAAAGGGAAGAGAGTATTCGTAAGAGTGGATTTTAATGTTCCTATAAGGAACGGAAAAATTAGTGAAGATTATCGAATACGAAGAACGATACCAACCATTGATTATTTAATAGAAAGAAAAGCCAAAGTGATCCTTGGCACACACCTCGGACGACCTAAAGGAATTACAATATCCGATCTTTCCTTAAAACCTATTCAGATTCGTCTTTCAGAACTACTAGGAAAATCAGTCAATTTCACAGGCAATGTAATAGGAAGTGAGGTAAAAAAAGCTATAGATACTTTAAAGGATGGGGAGGTAATGCTCCTTGAGAATTTAAGGTTTCATAAAGAGGAAACTGATAATGATCCTGAATTTTCCCGTGAACTAGCTTCTTTTGCTGATATATATATAAACGATGCATTCGGAACCTCACACAGAAAGCATGCCTCTACATATGGAATGGCCACTCAGTTTAATCATAGGCTTGCTGGGTTCTTGGTAAGCAGGGAACTCCAGTTTCTCACCAGAATTCGTGAAAACCCAGAGCGGCCTTTTATCGTGATTGTGGGCGGTTGTAAGATAAAAGACAAGATACATGCTCTAAAAAGTTTAATAGAGAAAGCCGATAAGGTTCTTTTAGGCGGAGGAGTTGCCTATACATTTTTGAAGGCAAAGGGAATGAAAATAGGTAATTCAATCGTAGAGAATGATATGTTGGATTGGGCAAAAGAGTCGCTCAAAAAATATGGAGACAAGATATTCCTTCCTATAGACCATGTTGTAGCCGGCGGTCTTGAGAGAAGAAAAAACTGTATGGTTATGGATGACAATATACCGACGGATTTACAGGGTTTTGATATAGGTCCTAAAACTGCAGCTATGTATAATCATCAGATCAAGGGTCCGGGGTCAATTTTCTGGAGCGGCCCAATGGGAGTGTTCGAAGTAGGTGACTTTTCAGCTGGAACTACACAGGTAGCTCGCGCAGTGGCGCTAGCCACGTGGCGGGGTGCAACTACGGTTGTCGGAGGAGGGGAAACTATTGCCTCAATTAGAAACGCAGAGGTGCTGGATTCTGAGATTACACATATCTCCACAGGCGGTGGAGCCTTACTTGAATTCCTAGGGGGAGAAGAGCTGCCCGGGATTTCAATATTGGACGAGAAAGGGGAAAATATTTCTTTAGTTGCTAATTGATCTGTCTTATAACTATAATTATTTAACTTTAGGGTTTTTGATCTCTAAATTAAGCTTTAATTTCAAGTTAATCTGTGCGACAATAGTATAAAAAGATTCTTAAAACGGAGTAGCAGAATGGCGAAAGCTAAAGTAAAAGAGGGCATTGACTCGATAGCGAAACTCTTAGGTAAAGAGGCTGACTATCTTCTAAATCACAAGTGTAAGACTGTTTCGAAAAAACTACTTCACTTACCAGGGCCATCTTTTATTGATGATATTTTTATCCCCTCTGATCGACCGAACTCGGTTCTCAGGAATTTTGAGATGCTTTTTAATACCGGTCGTCTCGCCGGAACAGGGTATATGTCCATATTGCCTGTTGACCAGGGTATAGAGCATTCCGCAGGCGCTTCATTTGCTCCTAATCCAATTTACTTTGATCCTGAAAATATCGTTAAGCTTGCAATTGAAGGTGGTTGTAACGCCGTTGCGTCTACTCTTGGGGTTTTGGGATCGGTCTCAAGAAAGTATGCGCATAAAATCCCATTTATAGTAAAAATCAACCATAATGAATTACTTTCATACCCTAACACCCATGACCAAATCTTGTTTGCGAATGTGGATCAGGCTTTTGAGATGGGAGCAGTATCCGTAGGAGCTACTATCTACTTTGGCTCAGAAGAGAGTTCACGTCAGATACAGGAAATTTCAGAAGCGTTTAGATATGCTCATACTCTCGGGCTTGTGACAATACTCTGGACTTATCTTAGGAATCCGGCTTTCAAGACAAAGGATACTGATTATCACCTGTCGGCTGATTTAACCGGTCAAGCAAATCATATTGGCGTTACAATTGAAGCGGATATTATCAAGCAGAAGCAGGCTGAGAACAACGGCGGATTCACAGCGCTTAATTTCGGAAAGACCGACCCCAGAGTTTATTCAAAACTTACTACTGATCATCCTATAGACCTTACGCGGTATCAGGTCGTAAATTGCTACATGGGCCGAGCGGGGCTAATTAATTCAGGCGGCGCTTCAAGCGGCAACGAGGATAATGATATCGCCCAAGCTGTAAGGACTGCGGTAATAAATAAAAGGGCAGGCGGTATGGGTCTTATTACTGGCCGAAAATCTTTCCAGAAACCAATGAAGGACGGAATTGAGATACTTAACGCAGTACAAAATGTCTATCTCGATAAAGAAATCACGGTCGCTTGATTATAGGATTTTCAAACTTTTAAGTTAAATCCTCTCTTTTTCTAACTTTATTTCCTTACATTTATAGTAAACAATAAACCTAGGGTTTTTTCTATGTTACTATCAATCCGAATCCGGTGACGAGAAAATCGTATGAATTGGAAAATAGAAGGGTTAAAAAAATTTGACAGTATTTTCGGAAGGCTGGCTTGCTCGGTTTCTAGATTAGCTGTAAGTCCAAGGAAATGGGTAAATAAAGACAATCCTAAAATTCTTGTTATAAGGCCAGGGGGAATAGGGGACGGCGTTCTTTTATTCCCGGCGTTGAAGGAACTTAGAGAAGAATTTCCTGATTCCGATATAGATATTCTAGCTGAAAAGAGGAATGCCGGAATACTCACTATATGCCCGTCTGTCAGTAATGTAATTTCCTATGACATAACTCCGGTCGTTACACTTTATAAAACTGTTAAGGGTAACTACGATATTGTGATAGACACCGAGCAGTGGCATCGTTTAACAGCAGCGGTTTCATATCTAACTAAGGCGGCTTTAAGAATCGGATTTGCTACAAATGAAAGGGCAAATTTATATACACAATCTGTTACCTATAAACAAGAAGATTATGAAGTCTATAGTTTTTTAAATCTCATTTCAGCTGTTACTGGAAAAGAATATCAATTCGATGAGAACAAACCTTTTATTCCCTTAGACTCAAACTCTCATAGTGAAATAGTTTCCTCACTATCTGATTTCAAAAAGGGCAAAAGTGGGCTAGTCGGAGTTTTTGCAGGCGCAACGGTTCCGGAGAGAAGATGGGGGACAAACAATTTTGCTGATCTTTCAAAAGAGTTATCAGAGGGAGGCCTCGGTATTGTACTGATCGGCGGTAAAGTTGATTTAGAGGACGCGATCAAATTTAAAGAAATTATAGGTAGCAAAAATGTATTAGATTACGTAGGCCTAACTTCACTGTCTCAAACCGCATTGATAATTTCCAAACTGGATTTGTTCGTGACAGGTGACGCCGGTCTTATGCATATATCATACGGAGTCGGTACCCCTACAGTATCCTTATTCGGTGCTGGAATTGAGGGGAAATGGGCGCCTCAAGGGGAAAAACATATAGCCATTAATAAAAATCTTTCATGCAGTCCATGTACGAAATTTGGATATACTCCTAGGTGTCCCTACAATGTTAAGTGTCTAAGTGACATTAAAGTACAAGAGGTGAAAGATGCGGTAATGAATATTCTCCCACCTCTTTAAATTCTTATTTTTAATTAAACCCCTTTATCTTCAAGTCCTTCCGGAACTTCTCCGTAATAGATTGAATCTTCCTCATAAAGAGCTTTAATCTTTTCCTTAGGCATATCGGACATTTCTTCATTAAGCCCGAACATTTTGCAAAGATGTTTTAATTCCTCGTCTCTTCCAGGATGTGGAGCCATAGGCTGAATCATCTTAGCCTCTCTCAGCTGTTCCTTAACTTCCTCATCTTGCTTAAGTGGAGTGCCGTACTGATTATAGTGAAATAGCCTGTCAAACCTTTTTCTGGGTCGTTGTCCGGGAGTCTCTGCAGCATATCCTACGGCCATGAGCCAAAGAGGTACGACGTTTTCAGGTAGACCTAGTACTTTTGGAAATTCAGCCGGTTTTCTGCCTGTTGCAAGAAGGCAAGCTCCCAGTCCAAGCGCTGTTGCGGCCAGTAGAGCATGGGCGATAGCCTGTCCGGCTTCTATCCTGAGTAAATCCTCGGCTCTATCTTTTGGGAAGCTCATTAAACGCGGGTACGTTGTCTCGGTAAGGATTTTATAAGTCCATCCATATGCAGCGGTTACAGCTCTTGCAGGAAAGAGTACTGAGAACGATTCTACTAGTTCCTTGTACCAGGCGTCCATATTAATAAGCCATGCTATCACAATAGGCGCTTGCCTTAGCTGCTGCTCGTTAAAAGGTGACGCGCACTCGATTATTTGCTCAAACTGGTCTTCAGGATAAGTCCTTTTGTCTATTACTATTGCCTCCGTAGATCCGCAGTTCCCCTGACACGATGCATAACGTGCGGCTTGAAGCATCCTTTGGATTTTCCAATCTTCAACCTCTTGCCAGGGTTTAAAAAATCTGATGCTTCTTCTGGTTCCAATCGCTTCTAAAAGTTCCATAGAATATGCCTCCTTATTTTTTGTACATACAATCTTTATTTTAATGATAGTTAAAGATTTGGCTAATGCTTCTAACGGCTAAGTTCAAACCCTGTCCTAATATATCTATCTAATCGAGTGTATGCTCGTTATTATCCTGAATAATTTGTATCTTTAAGTCAAGGATTATGAATTGATAACAGTGTTAAATGCTTACTTCCAGTAAATCCTGAGCTTCTAGAACTTGGGCATCTACATTGCTTCTAATAGTTTCAATAACATTTTCTTCATCACATTCCGGATAGAGGTGGGTTACGACGACTTTTTTTGGTTTAGATTCATTTATAGTTTTAATTACTTCCCCCGGTGTAAGGTGGCCGCTCATTTTAGAGATGTCATTAGGCAATGCGCATTCTATAATTAGAAGTTCAGTGTTTACAGAGAGATTAATAAGAGATTCAGAATAATCTGTATCTCCAGAATATACTATTGATTTCCCTTCAGCCTCAATTTTGTATGCAAGACTGCTTTCTATGTGGCGGGTTTTCGTGGCAGTTATTTTAAAATCCTGAAAATGACCTGAACCCCCTTTGAGTTCGTCAAAGTTCAGTCCAACGGGAACAATCCAGTTTCCATAAGCCTTTTTCAAAGCCTTGAAGAAGTTATTAAACCCCTTTCCTCCCCATAAGAATAAGGGTTTTTCTCTTTTTTTAATATGGGAGTATTTTGTAGCGAACAAAAACGGTACTAAGTCCCCCGTATGATCCGGGTGTAAGTGTGAAAAGAAGATGTGATCTATCTCTAAATAGTCAATTCCTATCTTTTCCAGTTTCCAGGTAGTGCCGCTTCCACAGTCTAGGAGAATTTTAGACTTTGGCGTCTCTAAAAGATAACCGGACGATCCTCGTTTTGAGTTGGGTATGCATGTTCCTGATCCCAGTATTGTCAGCTTCATTTCTCAATCACATATATTTGGGTTATTTTAATTAGTAACCACTTTATCACTACTAGAATTAAAGGGCAAACTCAAGTGAAGCGTATAATAACTCTTACAACCGATTTTGGTCTGGACGATCACTATATTGGAGTTATGAAGGGCGTTATTTTAGGAATAAATTCTGACGCTGTTATAACGGATATTACACATGGAATTCCCAAGTACGATATTTTTAAGGCAGCTTTTACAGTTCGGAATTTTTATAAGTATTTTCCTAAAGATTCTATACATATTGTGGTAATCGATCCTGAAGTCGGAAGTGAAAGAAAACCTATCGTTGTAGAGTCAGAGCAAGGCGTTTTTATCGGTCCTGACAACGGGGTGTTTTCGTTTATATTAGAAGAAAATAAGGGAATATCTATTATCGAAATTACAAACCCCAAATATATGCTTTCAGATGTGAGTAATACATTTCATGGTAGAGATATATTTGCACCAGCAGCAGCGCACATTTCTTTAGGTTTAGAAGTGACTGAGCTAGGTGAAAATGTTAAATCTCCAATTTCATTAGAAATTAACAAGCCTCAAGTGCATGATAATGAAATATCGGGAGAGGTTATATACGAGGATTCTTTCGGGAATCTTATTACGAATATTCCCCGTGATTTGATTGAGGGTTATTCCAAGATTCAAATAGATGAGTTTATCATTGACAGCGTTGCCAGCTCATATCAGGATGTCGAAAAAGGAGAAGTCCTCGCTATAATCGGTAGTTCAGGATTTTTAGAGATATCAGTAAACCATGGAAGTGCGTCAGACCTTATAAAAGATCGCAGGCTTAGGGTTTCAAAATAGCCTGTGCGATCAGATTTACCGCAAAATCGATGATTGCTATGATAATAGAAGAGCGAAAAGAAACATTTGAAGTTACAGAGGAATTATCAGGCAAAAGAGCGGACGTTGTATTATCTCACTTCCTATCCGACCGTACCCGTTCACAGATAAAAAAGCTAATAGATGATCAGCGTGTATTGGTAAAGGGTAAACCTATAAAACCTTCTAAGAAATTTGAGAAAGGCGAGCTTCTAGATGTTACTTTGCCAGCTCCTGAGTCAATTGATGCAAAGCCCGAAGATATAGATATTGAGGTCCTTTATGAGGATAGTTCTATAATAGTTGTAAATAAGCCTGCCGGCATGGTAGTGCATCCGGGAGCAGGGATAAAAGGGGCAACTTTAGTTAATGCTTTACTATATAAGTGCGAAGATCTTTCAGGCATCGGCGGCAAGATCAGACCAGGTATAGTCCATAGGCTGGATAAAGACACCTCAGGGGTTATAGTGGTAGCAAAAAATGACCGGTCTCATAACTCTCTTGTAAGTCAGTTTAAATCCAGAACGGTTAAAAAGCGGTACTTAGCCATAGTGGAGGGATATCTCAAAAAAGAATCAGGATCATTTGCCTCTAATATAGGAAGAGACCCCGTAAATAGAATAAAGATGTCCTCTAAATCTAAATCTGGAAGAGAATCTCTTACACTCTGGAAGGTTATTAAAAGATTTAAAGCAGCGTCGTTTGTTGAAGTAGAACCAAAAACCGGGAGAACTCATCAGATACGGGTTCACTTCTCTGAGAACGGTTATCCGATCCTGGCAGATAAAGTCTATGGACACAAGAGGCAGAAGCTTCAGATACTTGCTAATGCTGCAAAAAAAATTGGCCGTCAGGCACTTCACGCATCAAAGATCGGCTTCACACATCCTGAAAGTGGAGACCGGGTTGAGTTTACCGCGCCATTTCCGGATGATATGAAACAAGCGCTTCTTTATCTTGAGAAAACAACAGAGGATGATTTATAAAGATGTATTTTATTCAATCTGCAAAATTATCGGTAATAGAGGGTATTGTGCATGGATTTGCGGATAGGAGTGTGTGTGCTGATCCTATCGAAGTAGCGAGGCACTTTAAATTATCAAAAATTGCACAGCTTAAGCAAGTTCATAGCGGAGATGTAATAATTGTAGAGAATGTAGAGAATATGGAGAATCACTATGCCCTAAGTGAAGGAGACGCCCTTGTTACTGAATTAAGGGGTGTTGGGATCGGTATAAGGACTGCCGATTGTGTTCCTATTCTCTTGGTTGATGATCGACAGTCTGTAATAGCTGCTATACATGGGGGATGGCGCGGTACATTGTCTGAAATTGCAATGAATACAGTAAGTTTGATTGAGTCTAAGTATGGAATTAGCCCCTCTAAATTAACTGCAGTCATTGGCCCATCTATTGAAAAATGCTGTTATGAAATCGGAGAAGATGTTGCATCACTTTTTGAAGAGAAATTTCAGAATTTTGATCAATATCTGTTTAAATCAAATGAATCCAAATATTTTCTTGACCTCAGCCTGGCCAATAAACTTGGATTACAAAAAGCGGGTGTCCCGGATATTGAGGTTATTGATATTTGCACCAAGTGTAATGATAGTTTTTATTCATACCGCAGAGAGGGTAAGGGTGTTAATACACAGCTTAGCTTTATCGCCTTAAAACAGTAGTGCCTGAAAATAGTATTAATATTTTCCTGAGAAGGTATAATGTTTCAAAATTTTAACACTAAAATAATATGATCGGAGGCAAAAAATGCTTCAAATATTGTGCATGGTGGATTCAGAGGACTATTGGTATCTGAATTCTGTGATCGAAAGAAGCAAATCAGTGATTTTTTACGGTTACACTTTTGAAGTGGAAGGCGGTACTGAAGGCACGGGGAGTAGTGTTATAAGGCTTATAGTTATAGAATTGGTGGATGCCAAAATGGCAGTGGGTTTAATAACCCCTAGTGACTTAAAGCTGGATAAGGAATTAAAATTAAGATTCACCAGTAACGATAGCCCTACTAAAGACATTGTAGTGGAGTGTAAGTTGTCGGATGAGGTAAAGAAAGCTTCATACATGGGAGATGACTTAGAAAAGATAGAGTACATAGGTTATACACTTGAGAAGTTTTATGATAGTAAAAACGCCAAATTTTATCTGCACGATTTAAGACCGCCAGCTGAGACAGAAGGGCAGGAAGAACAACCCTAGAGAAATTTATATCTGAGAGACAATAATATTAGTTGGTTTCGTCAGTTGGATTTTCCGAAATAAATTACGGATTTGCTAACCTCACTGTTAATGTGGTTAGCTCTTGGAATTCGGGAGGAATTGTGTTAAATGAGCAAAAAAAATAAGATTGTACTGGCTTACTCGGGCGGGCTGGATACTTCGGTAATCCTGAAATGGCTAGCAGAAAAATATGACGCTGAAATAATAGCATACGTTGCAGACGTAGGTCAGGGAGAGGATTTAGACGAAGTAAGGGAAAAGGCAATAAAAACCGGTGCAAGCAAGGTATATATAGAAGACTTAACAGAGGAGTTTGTTTCAGACTTTGTTTTTCCGGCAATTAAAGCAAACGCAATCTATGAGGGGGCATATTTGTTGGGAACGTCTCTTGCGCGTCCTCTTATTGCCAAGAGGCAGATTGAGATTGCTCAAGAAGAAAACGCTTTTGCAGTTTCGCATGGATCGACCGGCAAGGGAAACGATCAAGTCAGATTTGAACTTACATACTATGCTCTTAATCCTGATATTAAGGTTATAGCTCCATGGCGTGAATGGGATCTCAACTCAAGAACAGCACTTATCGATTATGCGAAGGAAAATGGTATTCCTGTACCTGTGACGCTGGAAAAACCCTATAGCTGCGACAGAAATCTTCTTCATATCAGTTACGAAGGAGGAATCTTAGAGGACCCATGGTCTGAGCCTCCTGAGAATATGTTTGAAATGACCGTTTCTCCTGAGAGCGCCCCAGATGAACCTCAGTACATTGAGATTGATTTTGAAAAAGGTGTTCCAACTAAAATTGACGGCAAAAAATTAAAACCCTCTGAATTATTAGATGCGCTTAATAAAATTGGTGGCGCTAATGGTGTCGGGAGGGTTGATTTAGTTGAAAACAGGTTTGTAGGGATGAAGTCAAGAGGCGTTTATGAAACCCCTGGCGGCACAATATTACACGTGGCACACAGGGCTCTTGAATCAATAACAATGGATAGGGAAGTCATGCATTTACGCGATTCCCTCATCCCAAAAATCTCTGAACTCATTTACTATGGTTTTTGGTATTCTCCTGAGATGGATATGTTATGGGCAGCTGTGGAAGAATCCCAGAAGAATGTAACCGGTGGGGTAAAGTTGAAAATATATAAGGGTAATTTAATAATTGCCGGAAGGCGCTCCCCATATTCCCTGTATCAGCAAGACCTTGCAACTTTTGAAGAAGACAGCATATATAATCAGGCCGACGCTACTGGATTTATTAAGCTTAACGCCTTGAGACTGTCTGTTCAAAAGCGTTTAGATAAAAAAGGATAGTGCTCCGGACCTCCATGAAATCATCAGATTTTGATTACCACTTACCGGAGGAACGAATTGCGTACCACCCAGTAGCTCATAGACAAAACTCTAAATTGCTTCATCTAAATAAGAAGGACGGCGGGATACGTCACAAGAATTTTTATGAACTTCCAGGGTTGCTTAACCCTGGGGACTTACTGGTTCTAAATAACACAAAGGTTATTCCCGCTAGGCTGTTCGGCAAAAAAAAATCCGGCAAAGAGATTGAAATTCTTTTGGTCGAGAAACTCAACGATACAAATTGGAAATGTATGGTTAAAACCCCCAAAGACAATCTCGAAGTTCTTTTTGAGGATGGATTTAAAGGGAAGTTGCATTTAAGCGAAAAGAATGATTGGTCTATCATATTTGAAGGTAATCTCAAAAACTACTTAGAACTTTATGGCAGGATGCCGCTTCCTCCATACATTAAACGAGAACCCAACGAAGCTGATAAAATTTCGTATCAGACAGTATATGCAAATAACGAGGGGGCGATTGCCGCACCTACTGCCGGGCTTCATTTTACCCATAAACTCTTGAATGAAATTAAATCCCGGGGGGTGGAGATAGAATATGTTACTCTTCACGTTGGTATTGGTACTTTTCAACCTGTAAAAGTAGAAAATATAAAAGATCACAAAATGCATGAGGAGTACATATATGTGCCAGAGAGTACAGCTTCAGCAGTTAATAAAGCTAAAACTGAAGGGAGAAGAGTGATTGCAGTTGGTACGACTGTGGTAAGAACACTTGAATCCTCGGTAAATGAAAATGAGGAAGTAATTCCTCAGTCAGGACGAACGGATCTTTTTATTGTTCCCGGTTATGAATTCAAAGCCGTTGATGCGTTAATTACCAATTTTCACCTCCCACGCTCAACACTGCTGATGTTAGTATCAGCTTTTTCGAAACGTGAGTATATATTTAAAGCATATAACGAAGCTAGGGAAAAAAACTACCGCTTCCTTAGCTACGGCGATGCAATGTTCATTAACTAATTACGGGATAAAAACTTGCAGATAGAAATAGAGAGAATAGCTTTTGGTGGAGCGGGTATTGCAAAAAAGGACGGGAAGGTTTTTTTTGTAAGAGGGGGGCTGCCCAAAGACGTCTTGGAAATCAATATCATAAAGGATAAGGGAAATTATGCAGAGGCTGTAATAGCAGAGATTATTAAGCCATCTCCTGACCGGATTGAGACACCTTGCCCTGTATTTGATTTATGCGGCGGGTGTCAGCTGCAAAATTTAAATTATCCAGCACAGCTTAGAGAAAAAGAATATATTCTAAAAGAGACACTTGGCAGACTAGGCGGTCTCTACGATGTGGCAATAGAACCTATCGTACCATCACCAAAAGAGTTTGGGTTTAGAAACAAGGTCACTCTTTCAACCTGGTTTTACAAAGGCAAATGGCACGTAGGTTATAACCAAAAGGGAAGCAATAGAAAGGTTGCAATAGATTCCTGCCCTATTTCAACGGATATCGTTGACAAGACAATTAAGCGCATATCCGAGGTGCTGACCTCACTCGGTGACCCTTATTACCCACTTGAAAAAATACATATTTCTTCAAATGGGTTTAAGTCTCAGATAACTTTAGTCCCTAGACATAGTAGAAGAGGGGATCTACTAAAAACACTACTTAAGCACCTTAGGAGACATCAGGAAACGGAGAATGTATCTATAAACGGAAGCGGTGAAACCGGTTTTGAATTTAGTATTCTCGGCAACAAATTTCTGACTACACCCTCTATCTTTACTCAGGTTAATAGTGAAATTAACGAGTTAATGATTAAAACTGTGCTCGATTGGGCTGAATTAACCCAGGAACAGACAGTGCTTGATTTATATTCTGGTATCGGCAACTTTTCAATTCCTCTTGCTCGCGGGGCAAGCGAGGTCCTTGCTGTAGAGATAAGTAATAATTCGGTCAAACTCGCAAGAAAAAGCGCCCAGGCAAATTCTGTAAATAACCTAGTTTTTCAAAATGCTGCCTCAGAACATGCAATTGAAGTGCTAAACAAAGATGAAGAGAAATTCGATTTGATTGTCCTGGATCCCCCAAGAGAAGGCGCAAAGGAAATTATAGAGGGGCTCGTCGAATTATCCCCTACAAAAGTGATTTATGTATCTTGTGATCCCGCTACACTTGCAAGGGATTTAAAAAAGTTTTCGGAGCTGGGTTATAAAGTTGTCAAAGTGCGCCCGTTTGATATGTTCCCCCAAACCTTCCATATTGAATCAATTGCATTGCTATGTAAGTAATTCTACGTGTTTATGGCGCTCGCAATAAATAATAATATTGGATCGGGTTTTGATGTTACTGTCTTCTCTATCCGGTAAACATGTAATATGTCTCCGCTACCTGTATCCTGTCCTGTATAAAGATTTCGAGTTAACTATGTTTTAGAAATATGAATCAGGTACATTTTTTATGCCCACGGATAAAGCCAACGGCAATTTTTAGTGAGGATGTCAATAATTACAATTCAAGCCGTTTTGACCAAAATGATGTGGCGCGGGTTGTATCACCATTGGCAATAACGGTGTGGAGCTTCACGAATTAAGGTGAATATGAAGATACTATTCGGTATTCAGGGTACCGGAAACGGTCATATAACTCGTTCCAGGGAGCTGCTTAAATACCTTGTAAAAAAGGCAGAAGTCGATGTGCTTGTTAGCGGTATGCACCATGAAATTAATATGGAAATTGACATTAAGTATGAGTTGGACGGTTTGGGGTTTATGTTCGGGAAAAGAGGGGGGATTGATTACTGGAAATCGATTAGGTGCGCAAGTCCACGTAAGCTATTTTCAGACATATATAGTCTGCCTGTAGATAAATACGATCTTGTAATAAGTGATTTTGAACCAATAACCGCATGGGCTTCTAAGATTAGAAGAAAGCCATATGTCTGCATTTCACACCAGGCCTCATTTCTATCTTCCAAAATTCCGCGGCCGAATCATAAAAACCGTTTACAACAATTCGTTATGGAATGGTATGCACCGGGGTCAAACCTGATAGGACTTCATTTCAAAGAATACGACAATTTCATTTATACCCCGATCATCAGAGAAGGAATAAGGAATACGGATGTAAAAAACAGTGGGCACTATACTGTGTATTTACCTTCGTATGACGAGAGTTACATAACTGAGATTTTGAAGAAAATTGATGTTCCATGGGAGATATTTTCAAAACACTATAAGGGCGATCCGTTTACTGAAAATAATGTGACAGTGTATCAGGTAGAAAATAGTAGATTTATTAAAAGCCTCTCAAGCTGTGAAGGTTTGCTCTGCAATGCCGGTTTTGAAACACCTGCGGAGACCCTATATTTAGGGAAAAAGCTTATGGTAATTCCTATGAAGTATCAGTATGAGCAAGAGTGTAATGCAGAGGCCCTTAAAGGATTAGGGATTGCCGTAATAAACGAAATTGGGGGGGATTTTACGAATAGTCTTAGTGATTGGATTAATTCTTCATATCTCTATCAGGCGAACTATCAAAACAATCTTCCTGAAATCGTGGACCGTATTCTTGATTTTCAGTTTAATGCTGACGATCAAGGTTAAATTTTTGATCAGATCCTATTCTTGGAACTATATCAATATTTCCCTGTCTATTAATGCTTATTTGATTAAATATAATTGGTAACATATAAAAGTGCCGTAATGGTTACAGCGCCTAGAAAAATACCGGCAACAGTTTGAGTAAAAGTGTGTCGGCTGAGACGAATTCGGGACCATGCTATAAGTGGGATAATTAGTATCAGGGGGAGCAGTTTTTCACCAAAAAGAGCCAGTGCAAGAACTACAAGTCCTGTAGCAGCGGTGCAATGACCACTAATTTTCCACCTAAGAGTTATAAGAAGCATGCATAGTAGCTGTATTGCAGCGGCTGCTATAACAATTAATATTAGTTTTGGCGCTCCTGCAAGTAACATTATTAAAAAAACCGCAGCGGAGTTTATTGCCATAATTAAAAAGGGCTTGGTACGTTCTCGCCTTACGTTTAGGTGAAAATCCGTTACGATTCCCTTGCGAACCAAATACATAATATAAAGTGCAGGTGGTATTATAGTGAGTGCTATATACAAGGCAATCCACATAAGCACGGATTCGTCATTAATGGCGTATCCCGCAATTGCAACTGCGGCTATAGCTATCGTGAGCGGGCTGAAGGCAGCGGAGATCAGTCGGGCCCATCTGTCTTTCCATTCGGGAGAAATTATTACTGTTTCTGTGAGTCTTGAGTAATAACTTTTATTTATTTCCATCTTGAATTACCTGATTTGAGTTATGTTGGGAAACGTATTCCCAATCATAACTACGCCATTTCCTAGAAGCAATATTCAATTATAATAATGTACTTCTTAGAATAGAATGTAAAGTCTTTCGTTTAAGCCCCATCTCTAAGTGGCTACGATTTCTAAAATGCTTCGCAGGATAGGATAATTTTGTACAGTTTCAATTTGGCAATAAAGGTACGTAGAATTCGTTTGCCTGCGGATGCTATCCGGCGACAGTGTCCGCCAGCTGATTATTTCTAAGTTACTTCTGAGGTATGGTGAGAGCCCGGAGCTTCGATTCAGCTTGGGAGGTTTTTAGAAATAGTGTGGGAGCACGCCCTGCGTGCACAAAAGGGAGCCGAAAGGGAGATAATCTCCCTAAGCTCCCCTTTTTAAGTTTTAAATTGAAATGTTTTTATGTTTTAAGCTGTGGCTCTTCTTCTATAAAAAATAAATCCAACTATTCCCAAAAGAACTATCAATGATATAAGACCCCACTGAGAAAGAGTCGGCACGTTACGAGCTATCAGAACATTTGTAAAAGTACAAGAGCCTTCATCATCATCTAAGCACTCAGCTGTGATACTGTTTGTGGCTTCGTCTATGGTTACATTTAGACAAGGAACTGGTCCACCATCATTACAGCCGGGGGGGGCTTAGTGTACACTCAATACTCTCAAGCTCCCATCCAGCAGGAGGTTCCTCCGTAATAGTTATTACATCAGGGGGGTCTGTTTCTAATCCAATATCAGTTGTAGTGTTGCCCGGGACCATTAATGTAAATTCACTGGTGATATCTCCAGTTACTGAGAAAGGGAACGCAACGTTATTCGCGGGAGTAGCTACTTTTTCGATTGTTAATAAGCAATCGGGATCTTGAGCCCTCGCATGGTCTGTACTAAGCACAAAAAAGCCTACTCCAACAACCATTGCAATGACAATAAAACTAATTAAACCTCGTGTATATTTCATTTTAACATCCTCCTTTAAGTAACTTCTCTACAATTTATTTGAACACGTTATATCACGAATATGAAGTTCAAACAATATAAATTTGCTGAAATCAAAATAAGGGGGTCGTTTTAATGTTTGGAGCTGTCTTTTGGTTTTTTAAAAGTTACTTTGAGAACCCCGTTTTCCAAGTTTGCCTTGTCTACATTTAATTTCGCAAGGAATTTAGGCAAAAATATATTTCTTCTCTGGTTCTCTATTTGTATTGTAAGCTCATTTCCCACCTGATGGAGCTTTACTTCTTCCTTGCTAACAAAGGGAAGCTTGAGAATCATACTATAGGATCCTCCCTCTTTTAAGATTTCATAGGGTTTACCCTTATAAAAGATTTGTGTCGGGTCCTTGTCTGAATATAGAGCCTTTCCGAATTCTAAAAGTGCGTCCTTTCCTAAAATCTCTTTAGGTAGTAAAGGTGCTTCATGAATAGGGATTGTGTTAAACAGTTCCTTT
>SMWY01000069.1 GCA_004356555.1 Candidatus Dadabacteria bacterium | reverse complement strand
TTTTGCTAAGAGACTCCACAGTTACGCCAAAGCTGTTCCTACCCGAAAACCCTTCAACTTCTCCTGCTATGGATTCTATTTCTTGGGCTATCTGTAGAGCGCTTCTTGATTCAGTTCCCCTGGTAAGCATGCGGGAGAGAAAATTTGAGATTCCGTTCGTTGCCTGATCTTCGTACCTGACCCCGCCCAAAAACGCTGCTCTAGCTGCAAATAGTGGCACTGAATCGTTTTTCTTTATAAGTACTGTTATTCCGTTATCTAATACATATTTTTTAACTTCACTTACCGTTCCGACTTCAGATTTACTCTTGGGTGTTTCGCTGTCCTCTGTAACAGATTGAGGAGCTTCATTCTTTGCCATTAAGTCTTTTTCAACCAAGATTTCCCCAGAACCGTTATCCGCCGTTCCCTTCTTAACTTCTTTGGAAGCTTTTTCAGCAATACTCTTAATTTCCTCTTCTTTAATGGTGATACTATCAGTAGGGAGCAGGAAACCAGCAGTCAAATTCTCGTCATTAAAATAAGTTTGAGCAGCAAGCATAATATCCGCTGGTGTCACCTTAGATACTTTGTCTAAATATTCTTCCTCGTACTTATAATCATCCGTCTCCACTTCAAAGAATCCGAGTTTCTGAGCTTGGCCCTGCATCGTTTCTTTTGTATATATCGCATCACTCTCAAGATTAACCTTGACCCTTTGAAGCTCTTCATCGCTCACAGGTTCATACTTGAAACGATTTACCTCTTTTACAATTTCTGAAAGGGCCTCTTTGGATTTAACAGGATCAATACTTCCCCCTACTGCAAATATCCCTTCATACTTAGGAGTGAAGGCATAAGCGTAAATGCTGTTTACTAGGCCCTTATCTTCTTTAATATTCTGGAAAAGCCTCGAGCTATCCCCGCCGCCAAGAATATTTGACAATACATCCATCACTGGCGTATCTTCATGCTTTGCGTTGGGCACATGATAAGCAAGTGAGAAATATCCCTCCTGAAGAGGCTTATTGATCACATAAGTCCTCATGCCTTCTTGTACGGGCTCTTCAGCAATATCGCATTCAGGGAGTTCCCTTGATGGATATTGGCCGTACAGTTCTTCAATCTTTGGCATTACTTTCGAAGTTTCAAAATCTCCTACTACCACAAGCACCATGTTATTTGGCGTATACCACTTTTTATAGAAGTCAGTTATACCTTCACGGGTGAAACTTCTCACACTCTCTTCAGACCCTATTACAGGCCTTCCGTACGGATGCGCAGTAAACGTAGTGGAAAACATTTTCTCACTAAGATTTCTTGAGGGTGAATCTTTGCCTCGTCTTATCTCTTCAACCACAACTTCAAGCTCTTTTTTGAGCTCTTCCGGATCAAAAGTGGAGTTCTGCATCGCATCGGAAAGCACATCAAGTGCGGTATCTAAGAACCTGCTGGCAATCACTACATAATAGACTGTTTCATCAAAAGATGTGAACGCATTTATATCCCCACCGCTACTCTCTATCACTCTTGCAATCTCGCCCACTTTCCTTTTCTCCGTCCCCTTAAACAGCATATGCTCATGAACATGGGCAAGTCCGTATTCCCCGTCAATTTCACAGGCGCTCCCTGTCTTTACCCATACATTTACCGAAACTACAGGAGAAGAGTGATTTTCCTCAAGAATTACAGTCAAGCCATTATCAAGTTGGTATTTTGTTATCCCTTCAACACCAACTGAGCTAGATTCATTGGTTATAGTACCTACATTTTGATTATCCATTGTTTTCTCCTCTCGATTGCAAGAAACTACCATTATACCCAAGATAAAAATCAGAAATAACGAGGCGGTAAAGTTTGCTTTAAATTTAGTATTTTTGTTGCTCCGGAACATTTCAGGTGATAATTTGAAAAGATTCATATGCACAGCCCTTAACATTTATATTCTATACGTAATAACTCAGATCTCAGTGTTAGTAAAATAATCAGGCTTAATTTCTATCAAGTATAAAGTTTGACTTAGATCTCAAACATTATTTTCACATTAATACTATATCCGGGAGTTTTAAGAACACCACTGTTTTTTAAGAATGGCCCTCTGGCGTCTCCGCTTCGTCCGTGAGTTTAGGCTTGCCCTTTAGTTGTTTTATCGCATAGTAAACTAACCCAACAACAGCATAAAGATATACTATACAAATAAACATTATCTCAGGATGTGTTATAACTGCGGCAAATATAATTGCAGCAACTACCAGAGCATTAAACGGCCCACCGAGATTAATATAAGGACGTTTGGTGTACCTTACATTACTCACCATTAAAAGCCCGATTACAGGTGCTGCTATAAGAAAGTACCAAACTACAGTTGTGTCCGGCATAATATCAAGAGCTGTGAGCAACATAACGGGTGCTATCATAAGCCCGGCAGCCGCAGGGCTCGGAAGCCCTGTAAAATTGAATCTTTCTTCTTTCCCCGACTGCACATTAAACCGCGCGAGTCGTAGTGCAGTGCATACTACATAGAATAAAATTGCCATTAATCCAATCTTGCCTGATCCCATCAGAACCCAACTATATATAAGCACACCTGGAGCAACACCGAAGGATACCAAGTCGGACAGGGAATCATAAGAAAGACCAAACTTGCTTTCGTGATTAAAAAACCTGGCGAGTCTGCCGTCCAGCATATCCAAAAAAGCAGAAATAACTAGAAAAGCCCCCGCCCACCAGAATCGTCTCAAAATCCACTCTTCCGAAGCTTCGCCGGCCGAGGAAGCAACTATAACCTCTATCGAAGTCATGATCGACAAGAGACCGCAAAACAGATTGCCAGTAGTAAATAAATTCGGCAGAACCGGCATTACTCTCTGTCGTTTAGATTTTTTCCTATTCACTCTCTGTTAATCTCCATCCTAGCCAATATTGTCTCACCTGCCCAGACTCTCTCACCTACTTTAGCCTCAATTTGAGATCCCTCAGGCAAGTATAAATCGACTCTGGACCCAAACTTAATCATACCAAATCTTTCACCAATTTTAAATTCCATCTCAGGTTTCGCATAAGAAACTATCCTCCGGGCTAAAAAACCAGCTATTTGAGAGACTACAAGTTGTTGACCCTCAGGTGTTTCTACAAGTGTCGATAATCGCTCGTTATCCTCTGACTTTTTTTTCATACTATCAGGATAGAGAAAGCCCGGCATGTTAGCGATATGAAAACTCCCGGGAGTATATTTTGTAGCTACTACCCTGCATGCAGTAGGCATTCTATTTATATGACAATCATATACGGCAAGGGAGATACTGATCTTTAATACCTGGGTATTCAAGAAATCTCTCTCATAGGAATCCTCAATAACGATAATTACTCCATCAGCAGGAGATAAAAACGCCTCAGGATCATTTGGAATATTACGCTCTGGATCGCGAAAGAAGAAAACATTAAGAATCGCTAGCAAGGCTAATAGAAAAGAAAGAACCGTAAATCCTAGGATAGCAGTAGCCCACGCAAGGATTGAAAAAATCCCTATGTAAACAAATCCTTCAGACGCAACAGGCGCCCGCCTTATCCTCATTAGTTCTTTGTTTTATCGACGAGTTTAGTTTTAAATAGCGAACTCATCATCTGACGGAGCTCCTCGCCGATAGCCTCTATTGGATGCTCTTCCCCTTTCTTGAGGAGTGCATTATATACAGGGCGTCCGACTTTATTCTCAAGTAACCACTCTCTTGCGAATTCACCGTTTTGGATAGAGGTCAGGATTTTCTTCATTTCCTTTTTAGTCTCTTCGTTAATAATTCTGGGGCCTCTGGTGAGATCACCATATTTTGCTGTATCACTAATAGAATAACGCATGTTGGATATACCGCCCTCGTAGATTAAATCAACTATGAGCTTAACCTCATGGCAGCACTCGAAATAGGCCATCTCCGGCGGATAACCAGCTTCGACTAATGTCTCAAATCCTGCCAGGATTAATGCAGTAAGCCCTCCGCAAAGTACGGTTTGCTCACCAAAAAGATCAGTTTCAGTTTCGTCTTTGAAAGTTGTTTCTATTATCCCTGCTCGTCCTCCTCCTATTGCCCCTGCATATGCCAGAGCAATATCCTTCGTCTCTCCAGTTGCGTCCTGGTGAATGGCTACAAGCATTGGAACGCCTGCCCCGTCTACATATTGGCTCCTTACTGTATGTCCGGGAGCTTTAGGAGCTACCATAAACACGTCTACATTAGGCGGCGGTACTATCTGAGCGTAATGAATATTGAGGCCGTGACTAAATGCTATTGCGTCGCCTGGTTTTAGGTTATCTACAACACCACCGTCATAAATATCCGCCTGGCTAGTATCAGGTGCAAGCATCATAACTATGTTGGCCCATTTGGATGCCTTATCCACAGTCATAACATTAAAACCGGCTCCTTTAGCTTTATCCCAACTACCGCCCCCTTTTCTTAAACCTATTACTACATTCATACCGCTGTCTCTTAAGTTTTGAGCATGAGCGTGCCCTTGGCTACCGTAACCAACTATTGCCACTTTTCTTTTTTTAAGTTTTTTCTGATTTATATCCTTATCGTAGTAAACTTTCATTCCTTATCTCCTGTATTAGAATTTTTAGTATCCCGTTTCATTGCCACAGTACCGGTGCGCGCTATTTCTTTAATACCCATAGGCTCTAGAAGCTCCATAAATGCGTTAATTTTATCTTTATCACCTGTAAGTTCGAGCGTATAAGATTTCAGACCCACATCAACAACCTTAGCCCTGAATATATCAGCCATTCTTAGAATCTCTGCCCTCGTCTTTTCCTTGGCCTCAACCCTGAGAAGTATCATCTCCCTCTCAACTCTGGTCTCATCAGTTAAATCATCAACCCATATAACGTTTACCATGTTGTTAAATCTCTTTATGACCTGATTGATTATAAAATCGTCCCCAGTCGTTACGAGAGTAATACGAGATGTATCCGGATCCAGAGTCTCCGCCACATTTAGACTTTCAATGTTAAAACCCCTAGCGCTGAATAAGCCAGCAACCCTGGAAAGCACTCCTGACTCATTGTCTACAAAAAGAGAAATTGTATGTCTCACTTATTATAAACCTCCGGAATTAATCGATTAAAATAAAAATGTTTATTTTAGGAAAGTTCAATACGAGATCCCAAAATACTTTTTAAAATCCTCATATTATACTTAATAACTCAAATTAAGCTACATCAGAAACACCTAATATCATATCGTTCATTGCGCCACCCGGAGCAATCATTGGGTAAACAAGCTCTTCACAGTCGACCATGATCTCCATTAGCACAACTCCTTCAGTAGACAGGCCTTCTTTAAGAGTTGCCTCCAGTTGATCTGGCCTATCAACTTTAAGCCCCTTAGCCCCAAAAGATTCGGCAAGCATAACAAAATCAGGCAGCACCTCAAAATAAGAGGCCGAATAATTACCCTCAAAAAACATATCGGCGCCAATCATTCTTGCCATTTCAAATATACCCCCGTGTGGTTTGTATTGCCCAATACCATAGTTATTTGTTTTTCAATTTGTTTATTCGAGTTTCCATTCGGTCTTTGAGTGAAAGTTTGATCTTCTTTAGCCTTTTGACCTCTACTTCATCATCCAGAGTCAAAGTCTCTTTGTCCTCCAGATTCTTCACAACTTCATCAAGTTCTCTATGCTCGGAATAAACCTTCTTAAATTCTTCATCACCCTCGAGAAGTTTTTCAATTATCTCTGTTTCGTTCATTAGATTTCCCCTCTTTTGATATTTCTGCTTCAGACTTCCTTAAATAATGAGGAGCGAGGTTCATTAATTCATCCCACTCAGATTTATTATCCCGACCCTCTTTGAATTTGCCAATTTCTGAAAGCGCCGTACATGAGGCTCTCGGGAAATTCATATTGAGGGGGCTAAACATTATATCATCCCTTAAATTATCTTCCAGAAAATCCTTGTAAAGTAAAGCTCCATCACCTATAAAAATTGTTTTTCCCTTAATAATTTCTGCCAATCCTTCGGGAGAAATAACCATATCTTCGAGCACTCTTTCTAATTCTCCGCTATTCGAGCGGAAAAGTGCAGTAAAAACTTCCCCTTTCCTTGCGTCTATCACCGGGCAAATATTATATGGAGCAAAGGGTAAATTCATAGCCAGTGTTTTAAGAGAAGAAACACCGACAAGCGGAATACCTAAAGAGAAGCAGATCCCCTTTGCGGTTGAAATCCCAACTCTTAAAGCAGTGAATGACCCTGGCCCTAGTGACACCACAACCCCAGTCAAATCAGTCCTATCAATGCCGAGTTCACCCATGAGCCAGTCAATTGAGGGGACAAGCTTTTCAGTATGAGAAGGACCTACATTAAAATAATACTCCCCAAGAATGCCCTCATCACCCAAAACAGCGATGCTTCCAGAATATGTTGATGTCTCAATTGCCAGTATTCTCATTATTTTTTCCTAGCTATAATCGACCCTATATCTTTAATCTCAACCTCAAAGCCTGAACATTTTACACAAAATTCAAAGACAAACAATTACATTGATTCCAAAATATGAATCAGCAAATTAGTTTGGCAACTGTATGAATTGTGAATATGAATATTAGTCTAATAATCTCTTGAGATTTGCCAACCCGATTACCAGACATGAAGCCTTAATAATTTATAATGGATATTCAAGATACCCACTCTTGAACTAGCTTATTTTAATCCGATCCTGAACTACTTAAATCCGCAGGCTCCTTCTCTTCGCTTCGTGTTTCTTTTATAAGACCACTGTATTCTAAAATTTCCTGTTTTAACTTATCCATAATTTCAGGATTATCTTTTAGGAAAGTCCTGGAGTTCTCTCTTCCCTGACCAAGTCTTTCTCCTCTGTAAGAATACCAGGTCCCGCTCTTTTCCACGATATCGGCTTTAGCCCCTATATCTATCATTTCACCAGTTTGAGAAATTCCTTCTCCGAATATAATATCAAATTCGGCATTGCGGAAAGGAGGCGAAACTTTGTTTTTAACCACTTTGGCTCTAACCCTGTTCCCAATTACCAGATCTCCTTCTTTTATAGAACCTATCCTGCGGACGTCAATCCTCACAGATGAATAAAATCTGAGGGCAGTACCGCCGCTCGTAGTTTCAGGGTTCATATACGGAAGAGTACCTATTTTCATCCTTATCTGGTTTACAAATATTACAAGGGTTTTGGATTTTCCCACTGAGGCAGTCAACTTTCTTAAAGCCTGAGACATAAGTCTGGCTTGAAGCCCCATGTGGACGTCTCCCATTTCTCCTTCTATTTCAGCCCTCGGAACCAGTGCGGCAACCGAATCAAGCACAATCACATCAACAGCGCCTGATCTCACAAGTGTATCCACAATTTCAAGCGCCTGTTCACCAAAATCTGGCTGCGATATTAAAAGGTCGTCCACCTTTACACCAAGACGCTTCGCATAATTAGGGTCAAGCGCATGTTCAGCGTCCACAAAAGCTGCTATGCCGCCTTGTTTATTTGCTTCTGCTATTACGTGAAGCGCAAGTGTTGTTTTTCCCGAAGCTTCGGGGCCGTAAATCTCAATGACTCTACCTTTGGGATAACCCCCTACACCAAGGGCGACATCAAGCCCAATTGAGCCAGAAGATATAACAGAAAGCTGAGGTATAGGAGAATCAGAACCAAATCTCATAATAGAACCCTTTCCAAACTGCTTCTCAATTGACGAGATCGCAAGGTCTATTATCTTTTCTTTTTCTCCGAGTTTTTCTTTTTCCAGTGAACTGTTCGTAGTTGCTTCTTTAACCATAATACCTCCAAATTATACATTATTTAATAAACTTTGCCTAATCATGTCAAGTGCATTCAAAACTGTTACTAATTTGATTTCTTCCCTTGTTCCGTGGAAGTGAAATTCACGTGAAATTGCTCCTTTTGTACCGCTATCTAAACCAATAAATACAGTCCCTACAGGTTTCTCAGGAGTACCGCCTCCAGGACCTGCTATACCTGAAATCCCTATACCCATGTCAGAATCTGAGATACTTCTGACCCCTTTGGCCATAGCCTCCACCACAGGTGCGCTCACAGCTCCGTGAGACTCAATAAGTTCCATAGGAACTCCGAGAATTTGGGACTTTGCTTCATTACTATAAGAGATTATTCCTTCAAGAAAGTAAGTAGAGCTTCCGGGCACATTTGTAATTCGATGCGACAAGAGACCACCGGTGCAGGATTCAGCAGTCGCAAGCGTCATATTATTTAGTGTTAGCAAATTCCCTACGACTTCTTCTAACATCTCACCTTCAGTTGTAAAAACATATTTCCCTAATCGGGCGTGAATCTCTTTTAGAAACTCGTCCATTAAAGCATCGGCTTCAGCAAAAGAGTCTCCAGAAGATGAAACTCTTAGATGAATCTCCCTGAAATGTGCTCTGTAGCCAAGCTTTACATGCGCCCTTTCAATTCCATATAGCTTTTGAGCAACCTCTGATTCAGGAAGTCCAAATGTCTTAACGAGTCTCTGGCATGATTTTTTCATGTGGGGATTTTTGTTCTTCAGTTCGGGAATTACATATTCTTCCATCATAGCCCTGAATTCTTTAGGCACACCGGGAAGGAAAAAGAAGACCGTATTTTCAACTTCATAGCTAAACCCAGGAGCCGTCCCCCATTTATTTAGCAGCACCTTAGAACCTTCGGGCAGATAAACCTGCTTCATATTTGTATCGCTTACTTTTCTTCCTATTTTCCTAAATCTCTCAGTCATCATTTCTAGAGCCGGCTCACTTAACTCAACTCCGACATTTAGAAAATTAGATACTGCTTCTATTGTAAGATCATCGGGAGTTGGTCCAAGTCCACCTGTAACAATCACAGCATCGGCTCTATTTTTTGCGGTGTTAAAAACAGATTTAAGGATCTCCTTATTATCACCCACGGTTGTATGATAGGCAACATCAAATCCAAGCCATGTAAGCGTCTCCCCCGCCCACTGGAAGTTGCCGTCCTGTGTGAGCCCGCTCATTAACTCATCCCCAGTTGTAAGAATCTCGATTTTCATTTTAAGCCCAAAAAAACCACCTTCCCAGTATATGAAGAGTAATGCATGAATAGACGCCTGCCATTACATCATCCATAACTATCCCCCATCCACCCGGCAACCTCTCAAATTTTCTTATAGGATAAGGTTTGGCAATATCGAAGAGCCTGAACAATAGAAAACCAAAGAATATATTGCCCAGAGTTACAGGGACTAAAATCATCGTTACCAGGTATCCGCACACCTCATCCGCAACTACCTCACTCGGGTCGGTTTTGCCGAATATTTCCTCTGCAACACCCGAAGCCCAGACTGATATTAATATTATTAAAACTGTAATTGCCAAATATAGGTATAAAGGAGTGAAAGAAAGTGCGTAGAAAAGGGGTATCGCAGCAATAGTGCCGAATGTGCCCGGAGCAATGGGAATTAATCCTACATAGAAGACTGTCGCGATCAGTTTTGCAATACCTTTTCTCATCTAGATTGGCACTCCTTCAATCCTAAGAAGACCTCTTTTCATATCGAGCCCTAGACCATATCCTCCTATACCACCAGATGCCAGAACCCTGTGACACGGTACTACTATTGGAACGGGATTTACACTAAGAGCATTTCCCACTGCTCTGGCAGCATTGGGTTTCCCAATTAATTCTGCAAGCTCTCTATAAGTAACAACTTTACCGTAAGGCACTTCAAGCAGCTTTTTCCAAACAGCTTTTTGAAACTCTGTGCCATATTGAAAGTTTACTTCAGTCCTAAATTCCGAGAGTTTACCTTTCAGGTAGAGCTCAATTTCATCTGTAAGCTTCTCCGCATCGCCGCCCTCTATAGCACGAGTACCATTAGTAGAATGAAGAAAATCAAGGAAAGCGTTTTTACCAATAACTATCCTAGATATCCCTTTAGGACTTGAAACAACATATATAGTGCCAAACTCAGATTCCGTTGAAGAGTAGTTAACATGACTCATTTAAATCTCGATAAAAATGAGTTTGCATGACACTCTTGCCTTGTCAAGAAGGCACTAAGTACACTTTTGTACAATTTTTCAAATGCTTTTAAGCTACTTATACTAAATCATTACAAGACTTCAAAGCAGGTTAGCATTTCAATCTTTAATCTTTTTCTTTGATAATGGCCCTTGACTACTATCTTGAAATTCCGTCCAAAGCACGTAATATCTCTACTGCTTTTGTAAAGCTAAATAACCAAGGGAGCAGGAATTAATCATGGTAAACGCACTTGAAAACAGCTGGGCATTAATATTAGGTGCTTCAAGCGGTTTTGGCGAAGCAGTGAGTTTAGAACTAGCAAATCAGGGAATGAATATCTTTGGAGTACATCTAGATAGAAGAGGCACCCTCCCCCACGTTGAAGAGATCAAAAACAAAATCAAAGAAAAAGGAAGAGAAGTCGCTTTTTTTAATATCAACGCCGCCGACTCTGAAAAAAGAGCCGAAGTGCTCGGAGAGATGGAGCAGATAATGGACGAGCACGGCAATCCCGGAAGCGTTAAGATCTTAATCCATTCACTTGCTTTTGGAACTCTTAAACCATATATATCAGAGGATGCAAAAACTAGAGTATCAATCAAGAATATGGAAATGACATTGGACGTCATGGCCCACAGTCTTGTTTACTGGGCACAGGGATTAGTAAGCAGGAAATTAATGGGAGAAGGCGGAAGAATTTTCGCCATGACTAGCGCAGGCGGACACAGGGTATTGCCTACATACGGCCCAGTCTCAGCCTCAAAAGCAGCACTTGAATCCCATATCCGCCAGCTCGCTGTAGAGCTGTCCCCTAAAGGCATAACTGCTAATGCGATTCAGGCAGGAGTCACGATGACCCCGGCGCTCAGCAAAATCCCGGGAAGCGAAGAAATTATAAAACACGCAATTGAAGCAAATCCGGCCAACAGGCTTACAACCACAGAAGATGTTGCACAGGCAATAGCTGCTCTTAGTGTTCCAGGCACCCATTTTCTAACCGGTAATGTTATTAAGGTAGACGGCGGCGAAGATCTAATCTAATTGGGAAATCATATGAGTACAAAAGTAATGCTTTACAACACGCTCTCTCAAAAAAAAGAAGAGCTCGTACCCTACTCTCAAAATAAAATTAAGATGTACGTTTGCGGCCCAACGGTCTATTCTTCGGCACATCTGGGTCACGCAAGAGCCGCTGTAACCTTCGATGTAATTGAAAGATTTCTATCTCATATAGGTTATGAAGTTACCTATGTTAGAAACTTTACTGACATCGATGACAAAATAATAAGTAAAGCGAATGAGACCGGCGTACCCACTCAAGAAATTTCAGAAAAATACATACAGGAATATAAGGAAGACATGGCCTCAATTGGGGTTAAGTCTCCTACTATTCAGCCCAAAGTTACAGAGCATGTACCCGAAATTGTCGAAATGATTGAGAGGATTATTGATAACGGTCACGCTTATCAATCTGGGGACGATGTATTTTTCTCAGTTAAAAAGTTCAAAGGCTACGGCAAGCTATCGAGAAGAGATCCTGACGATATGCTTGCAGGCGCAAGGATCGACATCAATGAGAAGAAAGAGGACCCGCTGGACTTTGCTCTCTGGAAAGGCGCCAAGCCTGGTGAGCCTTTCTGGGAAAGCCCATGGGGGAATGGGCGCCCCGGCTGGCACATTGAGTGCTCGCTTATGAGCACAAAATACTTAGGCGAGAGTTTTGACATTCATGGGGGCGGAAAGGATTTGATATTCCCTCATCATGAAAACGAGATTGCACAGTCAGAGGCAGCTACAGGTAAGCCATTTGCCAAATACTGGATCCATAACGGACTTATTCAAATTAACCGTGAGAAGATGTCAAAATCCATAGGAAACATATTAAATGTCCGTGAAGCTGTGTCCATGTGGTCAAACGAGGCGATTAGGCTCTTTTTCTTATCCCACCAATACCTAAACCCGGCGGATTTTTCTGATACGACAATGAACGAGGCAGAGGCCGCGCTAGAAAGACTTTATATCACTCTTAAGCGCGCCAACGATCTTAGAAAAGACGGAGAGGGTGAGGACAAGCAGTTAGCCAATAGCGTACAGACATTTAAAGAGCGTTGGGTCAAAACAATGTGTGATGACTTTAACACCGCTGACGCCCTTGGGAGCTTGTTTGAACTAACAAGAGCAATAAACAGATCGCTCGACTCCATAGGCTGGACACCTACTCTTCAAAGCGCTCTTGAAGAAATAAACCATTTCGGCAGCACTCTTGGAGTTCTGGAATATGAGCCTGAAGAATATTTACAAGGGCACAAATTGGAAAAATCTTCCTCAGATATAACAGAGGAAGAGATAGAAGAACTCATAAAAGAAAGAAATTCTGCCAGAGACAAAAAAAACTGGAAACGTGCGGATGAAATCAGAGATGACCTAAGCAACAGAGGCATACTTCTTGAAGATAAAGCCGAAGACACAATCTGGCGTGTAAAAAGTTAGCAGGCAATCATTATAAAGTTTTATCTCTAGACTATTTAATACTAAGAAGGGAATTAAACCCAAACACCCATATACTCAAGCGCACGTCTTATATTAGCAGGAGTCTGAGTCTCACCCCTACAGCTGTACCAGCAAGCTGTGCAATTGGTCTTTTTATAGAGCTTGGGGTGGTATTCGGAATAATGAGCTGTAACCGGCATTTCAGAGCAGCGTTTTAAATGCCCGCTAGGTGTTACCTGAATATGGCTTAACCCAGCAGTGCATCCGGGGATGCCCCCTGATTTAAAATATCCGGGTATTTCCTTTAGGTAATACTCAGTCGAAAGAATGGTGCCCTTCCACTCCTTTCTCAAACGAATAAGCTCATCAATCAGGTTCTGAACTTTTTGTATTTTTTCAGGCGGCACAAAGTGGTCTTCATTATTAGTTTTCATTACACAGTATGAGCTGAACGAAATTGCAACTCCCCACTCTCTTGCTTTATGAGCTAGCTCAACAACCTGATCTAGGTTGTCCTCCATGATGATGGTGTTCATAGTGATCTTCTGGTTAGGGAATCTCTTCCCCAGCTCTGGCATCATTTCAGACAGTTTATCCCAAAGTCCTGGAATACCTCTATATGCATCGTGCTGCTTATTCGGAAAGTCCAAAGATATCGCAATCTGATTTATTCCAGCGTCAAAAAGCTCTTGAGCTTTGTCAACCGTAAGCAAATCACCCTTTGTAACCATTGTGGTGAAAATGAAGTATGAACACTCCTTTATCTGCCTTACTATATCGGGCAGGTCCTTCCTAAGCATCGGCTCGCCGCCAGTAATCACTACTACAAGCGGGTCAATTTTTTTGATAACCGGGCGGTAATCATAAATACGCTCTTCATGACGGGTCTGCCAATAATCACAGAAGTCGCATGTGGCGTTACAGAGTTTCGTAATTTCCAGGTTTAAGAGCTTTGGACTTCCGGTAGCTTTTGTTTGGAAGAATTTAATTGCGCCTTTTAGGCTTTCTTGAGGTGAAATCATTAGGATACTTTATACATCACTACAGGCGGTTTATCAAGTTATAAATGAGGCAAACGCTAAATTATATTTCAAGATGGGCTGGGCAACCCCAATAAATCTAATAATTAAACTAATTCCTTGACCAGCACTTAATTTAAAATTAAATAGAGCTTACTAACTGCAAAGTGCTCTTGAGTAGTGCGTTTTTGTCTACCAGAAATCAGAAAGAATAGTTGCTCATAGACTATTGAGACTTTGAGATTTAGTTTATTAGCACCCGTACTCTTATTTAATGTTATCATAAGTATGTTCGAGGATCAACAATTTTTTTAATTGAGAAACTAGTTTATTGAAGCTCTAAATTTATATGGCATTAATATTGCCGATCGACCGAAAAATATTGACATCCATTCATGAATTTAGTTTAATAGAGAAAAGAAAACAATGTGTTCACGCAAAAGGTGAGAATTGTCTAAAAGAACTATAGAATTAGAGATAATTCAGTGTGACTATGTAGACGAGAACAGCAAGCGCTGTACTAATGACGGTAATAAGGATGTCATAAAAAACTGTCATATTTGTCACAAAGATCTCTGCAAAACACATTGCCAAGTTACTACGGTCGTATTCCTACAGGCTGGCGGCAGCGTCAGCTCCTTATTCCACGGACACCGGTTGCGGTTCATCTACTACTTCTGCAATGAACATTCGGATTTACTCAAAGACACTGTTATAGAACAATACGGCGAGGGTTTAAACATACCCAACGTAGGTGACGGCACATATCTGATATAAACGCAGGTTAAGCCAAGCAGATTAATTCCAGCCTAATATAACATTGACTTAATTCCATTAATTTAGTTTAATAAACTGAGTATGTCCAAAAGAGAAATCAAGGTTGAAGTATTGCAGTGTGATCACAAAGATAATGACGGAGAGCGCTGCAAAAATGAGGGTAATAGAGAAGCGATAAAGGAATGCGGGATATGCCATAGGGACATTTGTATTACACACTACGAATTGACTACTGTTACGATCCAGCAAACGAGGGATCACTTCACCTACTATTTCTGCCCGCTCCATACGGATGAATTTATGGAAACTCTTGTGGAGAAGTTCGGAGACACAAAACCAGTACCCCGGGCTGGATATGGGATTACTTTTAATTAGCTTTTTGATTAAAGAAAAGTTCTCTCCACTTAAAACTATATTGACATATTCCTTTGGATTTAGTTTAATTGGTAAAGCGAGACCTAATATAATTGCAAAAATTGATGCAACCATAATCAAATGACGGCATCTAATATTTTATGTACAAGGAGAATATAAATGTCCACCAAAACAATAACAGTTCAATTGTACCAATGCGATTATGTCCACGAGGATGGAACGCAATGTGAGAGCGAAGGGGAACGCCAAGGAATAAAACCATGCGCCCTATGTAAAAAGGACCTCTGCAGCAGACACTATGAGCAGATTTCAGTCTCAAGCAGGGGTGGAAGAGAAACTCTTATCTATCATTTTTGTGAAGACCATACTAAAGAATTCATGGACACCCTTATAAATACATTTGGAGACACGCGTCCTGTATCATACGCCGGTATGGCAAAATAATTCCAAACATTTGGTTTAGGGTATTATAAAGTAGTGCGAAAAATAGCAGTAATATTCTTAATATTATTTGCTCCACTATTATTTTCAATCAAGGCTTCTTGTGAACACACTGCCAAGTATGCCCTCGTTATAACAATAGATGGCCTTAGACCTGACGCAATCTTAAAAGCTGACGCCCCTAACTTAAAAGCACTTATCAAAGAGGGCTCATATACCCCAGTTGCAAAAACAGTTGATCCTCCTAAGACACTTCCTTCTCACATATCACTTGTTACGGGTCTAGTCCCCAAAAAACATGGGACCAATAAAAATGAATGGAACCCTGATATGGGCTATACCGAATTTGAGACTATATTTACTATTGCTAAGAAAGAAGGTTTTAGTACAGCTATCTTTGCGGGCAAATACAAGCTCAATTTTATTGCAAATCCGAAAAGCGTAGACAAATTAGAAGTAATAAAATTGAGCCCCAAGAGTGTTGAGGAAATTTCTCATAGCTTCACCTCATTTATGAAAGAAAACATGCCCGGCGTTACACTAATTCATTTCCCCGAGCCCGATATTTCCGGTCATAAGAATGGCTGGATGTCTGAAGAGTATTTCGATTCAATTAAGAATGTTGATATTCAGCTAGGAAAGATAATAACCTCGCTTAAGCAAGCTGAGGTTTATGATAAAACCTTCCTGGTTATTACTTCTGACCACGGCGGCAAGAGCTATACGCACCGAGGGGATCATCCCTACGTTACAACCATCCCATGGCTTGCTGTAGGAAAAGAAGTAAAACAAAATTACAGCATAAAAGAAGAGGTAAACATTTATGACACCGCTCCGACCATTCTAAAAGCCCTTGGCATAGACCTTCCTCAAAATATAGACGGGCATGTAATAGAAGAAATATTCACCCACTAACCTAGATGTAATATCTCGACCTTCTTTATCACTGAAGTTATATCCTTTCTTCTACATAGATCTAATCAGTCCCTATACAATCATCTTATAATTTGTTATTTTTTATAGCAGGTTATGAAAATAGCAACCAGAGAAATTGTAAGAGAAATAGATAGACTCACTATCGAGAAATACGGCATTCCCGGTCTTGTACTTATGGAGAACGCGGGACGGGCTGCTGCTGACGTATTATTGGAAAATTTTGCTTACGCCGGCAAAGTTGCCGTTTTCGCAGGAGGGGGGAATAACGGCGGGGACGGATTTGTAATCGCTCGGCATCTAATATCAGAAGGATTGGATGTAGACACTTATGTTGTCTCAAACCCTAAAAAATACAAAGGGGATGCTTTTACAAACTATAAGGCGCTTAAGAAGATAGGCGGAAACATTGTTGAGCTTAAAGATAACCTTAGAAAATATAAACAAGCAGATGTTATAGTGGATGCCATTTTTGGAACCGGGCTTGACCGTGAGGTTACAGGTTTCTATAAAAAGGTAATTGAGTTCATAAACTCCCAGGGAGTTCCAACACTCGCTGTTGACTTACCTTCAGGGCTTGATTCCAATACGGGCTACCCTCTGGGTACAGCAGTTTTAGCGGATGTTACTGTGACGTTTGTGCTTCCTAAGCTTGGCACCTCGATTTATCCGGGTGTAGAATTCGCAGGAGAAATATACGTTGCAGACATTACTACTCCCAATTTCCTTCTAGATGACATCCCTTACGAGCTTCTTTCAAGTGAATCGGTGGACAAAATATTAGCGCTCAGATACGAAGACACTCACAAAGGTACTTACGGACATCTTTTTATACTTGCAGGCTCACCGGGAAAATCAGGCGCAGCTTCTTTAGCCGCTTTAGGTGCCCAAAGAGCAGGAACTGGTCTTGTAACCGTTGGAGTTCCGAAGAGCTTGCACTCTATTATAGAGCAGAAAACTACAGAAGCTATGACTGAGCCCTTACCTGAAACAGATATTGAAACTCTTGGAGCTGTATCAGTTAATAGAACACTTGAAATCATGAAGGAGAGAAAATCAGCCTTAGCCGTAGGTCCCGGCATTTCAACTACTGACGAGACCCGCGAGTTTCTATATGAGATAATTAGAAACTCCACTATACCCATGCTAATAGATGCTGATGCAATAACTCTCGTAGCCGAAAATCCTAAAGTATTAAAAGAAGCGAAAGTGCCTATCGTGCTTACACCGCATCCTGGAGAGATGTCCAGACTAGCAGGAATAACGACTGAAGAAGTGCAAGCAGATAGAGTGGGAGTGTCTCTTGATTTCTCAGCTAAATATAACGTTTACTTGGTATTAAAAGGTGCGCGCTCTATAATCTCAACCCCCGAAGGTGAAATATTTATAAATACCACAGGTAATGCCGGTATGGCTTCAGGAGGTATGGGTGACGTACTTTCAGGCATTATAGGCGGGTTCTTAGCCCAAAGACTAAGCCCTTCTGACGCATGCAGACTCGGAGTATTCATCCATGGTCTCGCAGGGGACATAGTTGCTCATGAAAACGGGGAAGTCGGAATGATCGCAAGCGACGTCGCAAATGCCCTACCAAAAGCTATTAGTCAAATTCCAGATATGGATCAAGAAGCGGTAACCCGAATCCGCTAGTTTAAATCCAAGCCTCACAACAATAAAAAATGGTAGACATGGAAACTTTAAAAATACGCTTAAAGAATACTAACGAGACTCTCAAACTTGGTGAGATTATTGGAAAATCTCTAAACCCCGGTAGTATAATAGCCCTTGTGGGCGATCTTGGAGCCGGAAAAACAGTGCTAGTTAAAGGGATCGCAAAGGGGCTTGGGGTAGACGAAGAGCCCAATAGTCCGACGTTTGTGATAATGAACCAGTATGAGGGTCGCATACCACTCTATCACTTCGATCTCTACAGAGTTTCAAGTGAGGAGGAGTTATTTGGCATAGGATACGATGAATTTTTCTTTGGAGAAGGGGTCGCTGCAGTCGAGTGGGCCGATAGGGTTCAGAACGTATTCCCTGAACATACGATAAAAATAGAAATAAAAATTCCGGAGCCAAGCAGTGAAGACTCTGAGACAATAAGAGATATCAGTATCGAAGGTACAAGTAAATGGCTCTTATCGTTCAAAAATACGGCGGAACAAGCGTTTCAAACCTAGAGAAGATAAAGTGGGTTGCTGAGCACGTCGTAAAAACTAAGGAGCAAGGCAATCAGGTCCTTGTCGTAGTCTCCGCCATGGCAGGGGAAACGGACAGGCTCGTAAAGCTCTGTCATCAAGTAATGGATCCGCCCGATGAAAGGGAGCTTGATGTAATCACTTCAAGCGGAGAACAAGTATCTTCAGGCCTTCTTTCAATGACAATAAAATCTCTTGGTCATGAAGCCCTCTCCTTTCAGGGACATCAAGTACGGATTACTACCGATAACGCACACTCAAAAGCTAAGATTGTCAGTATAGACGCCAAGAGAATCAAAGAAGCGCTCTCAAAAGGCCATATCATTGTAGTAGCGGGGTTTCAAGGTGTTGACCATAACGGAAACGTAACGACTCTCGGGAGAGGGGGATCTGACCTTAGCGCTGTTGCGCTTGCGGCCGCCCTCAACGCTGACTCCTGCGAGCTCTATAAGGACGACGTAGACGGCATATATACCACTGACCCGGGAATGGTCCCAAAGGCTAGAAAACTTGATAGGATCTCCTATGAGGAGATGCTTGAGATGGCAAGCCTTGGCTCTAAAGTGCTGCAAGCCAGAGCCGTAGAGTTTGCCAAAAAGTTTGAAGTGCCCCTTCACGTAAGGCCTACTTCAAAACCAGACTCCGAAGGAACGTGGGTAGTAGAGGAAAATGAAGAAATGTCCCTTATGGAGAACATCCTTATTTCAGGAATATCATTTGATAAGAATCAGGCCAAAATTACAATTGCTCAGGTGCCAGACAGCCCCGGCGTTGCAGCCAAGATATTCACCCCTCTTGGTGATAATGGCATAGTTGTCGACATGATAGTTCAAAACATAAGTATAGAAGGGAATACGGATATGACGTTCACCGTGCCTAGGACAGACTTTAAAAAATCAATTAGAATTACAGAAGAAGTTGCAAAGAATCTCGGTGCAAAGAACATATTATCCGACAATAAGATAACAAAGATATCTTTGGTCGGCGTAGGAATGAAGACACATTCCGGTGTGGCGACAACAATGTTTAAGACCCTTGCCAAAGAAGGAATTAATATTATGATGATTAGTACATCGGAAATTAAGATTTCCTGTGTAATTGAAGAGAAATATACGGAGCTTGCCGTGCGCACGCTTCACGATGCATTTGAGTTAGAGAGGAAAAATGAGCGATAAATCAGTAAAAATATATGACGTAACTCTAAGGGACGGAACTCAGGGAGAGAGTATTTCCTTTTCTATTCATGATAAGCTCCGAATTGCTCAAAAGCTCGACGAACTTGGAGTGCACTATATTGAAGGCGGCTGGCCGGGTTCAAATGAAAGGGATGAAGGATTTTTTGAAGAAGCTAAGAGATTAAAACTCAGGAAAGCCAAAATTGCAGCCTTTGGTAGTACAAGAAGGGCAAAAGTA